>NZ_JBJGYL010000022.1:0-90173 GCF_054049975.1 Geodermatophilus sp. SYSU D01119
CCCGGCCGGGGGGGGGGACGGGCGGCCCCCCCCCCCTCGACGCGAGCGGGCCCCCCACCCCAGCGGCGGTGGCGGGCCCTCTCGCGTCGGAGGAGGTCTCTTCCGGCGTGCACTCGGCCCCGCCGCAGGGGCCCGCCGCGAGCTCGCGAGTGGCGGGGGCGGCGGGGTCCTTCGCCTACAGCGGGATGTTGCCGTGCGCGCCGCGGCCGGCCGGGGCGGCGGCCAGCGCCTCCACGAGCCGGCGGCGGGTGCGCGAGGGCTCCACGACCTCGTCGACGACGCCGATCTGCAGCGCCCGGTTCACCCCGCCGGCGATCCGCTCGTGCTCCTCGGCCAGCTGGGCGTGCAGCGCCTCGCGCTCGGCCGGGGGCACGGCGGCCAGCTTCTTGCGGTGCAGGATGCCGACGGCGGCCTTGGCGCCCATGACCGCCACCTCGGCACCGGGCCAGGCGAACACCGACGTCGCGCCGAGCGAGCGGGCGTTCATGGCGATGTAGGCGCCGCCGTAGGACTTGCGGGTCACCAGCGTCACCCGGGGCACCACCGCCTCGGCGAAGGCGTGCAGCAGCTTCGCGCCGCGGCGCACGACGCCGTCCCACTCCTGGCCGACGCCGGGCAGGTAGCCGGGCACGTCGACGAGCACGACGAGCGGCACGCCGAACGCGTCGCACATCCGCACGAACCGGGCCGCCTTCTCCGCCGATGCGGAGTCCAGGCACCCGCCCAGGCGCAGCGGGTTGTTGGCGATGACGCCGACCGTCCGCCCGGCCAGCCGGCCCAGCGTGGTGACCACGTTGGGCGCCCACCGCGGGTGCAGCTCCAGGCCCGGGCCGTCGAGCACCGCGGCCACCACCGGCTTGACGTCGTAGGCGCGGTTGGTCTGCTCGGGCAGCAGCGCGCGCAGGTCGACGTCCGGCTCGTCGGCGGCGGGGGCGAACGACCCCTGCGCGGCGAGCAGGTCCACGGCCTGGCGGGCCGTCTCCAGGGCGGCGGCCTCGGAGTCGGTGACCACGTGCACGACACCGCTGCGCCGGCCGTGGGTGTCGGGCCCGCCGAGGCTCTCCATGTCGACGTCCTCGCCGGTCACCGACCGGACGACGTCGGGACCGGTGACGAACACCCGCCCGGCCGGGCCCATGATCACCAGGTCGGTGAGCGCGGGGCCGTAGGCGGCGCCGCCGGCGGCGGGGCCGAGCACGACCGAGATCTGCGGGATCCGCCCCGAGGAGCGGACCATCGCGGCGAACACCTCGCCGACGGCGTGCAGCGCGGTGACGCCCTCGGCGAGCCGGGCGCCGCCGGAGTGCCAGATGCCCACGACGGGCACCCGCTCGCGCAGCGCGGTGTCGATGGCGTCGACGATGTGCCGGCAGCCGTCGACGCCCATCGCCCCGCCCATGACCGTGGCGTCGGTGCAGAAGGCGACCACCCGCGACCCGGCGACGGTGCCGCGGGCGGCCATGACGCCGGAGGTGTCGCGGGGGACGAGCAGGCTCATCGACCCGGCGTCGAGGAACCGCAGCAGGCGGTCCTCGGGGTCGCGCGGGTCGGGACTGGGCAGGGTGGGGACGGCGTGGGCGGTGGTGGTCACCGGGCCTCCAGGGACTCCCGGCCCGGGGGCCGGGCGGGACGGTGGGCTATGCGGTCGTGAAGACCAGCGCGAGGTTGTGCCCGCCGAAGCCGAAGGAGTCGTTGACCGCGGCGCTGAGGGTCGCCTTCCGCGGCTCGTGGCGGACGATGTCGAGGGCCTGGACCGCGGCGTCGTCGTCGGGGTCGTCGAGGTTCGCCGTCGCCGGCACCACCTGCTCGCGCAGGGCGAGCACGGTGAACACCGCCTCCAGCGCGCCGGCGGCACCGAGCAGGTGGCCGGTCTGGCTCTTGGTGGCCGCCACCAGCGTGTGCTCGCCGACGGCGCTGCGGATGGCCGCGGCCTCCGCGGTGTCGCCGACCGGCGTGGAGGTGGCGTGCGCGTTGACGTGGCCGATGTCGGCGGGGGACAGGCCGGCGTCGCGCAGCGCGGCGGTGATGGCGCGCGCGGCGCCCTCGCCCTCCGGGTGCGGCGCGACGAGGTCGTAGCCGTCGGCGGTGGCGCCGGCGCCGGCGAGCCGGGCGTGCACCCGGGCGCCGCGGGCCTGCGCGGAGGAGGCGCGCTCGAGCACGAGGGCGGCGGCGCCCTCGCCCAGCACGAAGCCGTCGCGGCCCTTGTCGAACGGGCGGGAAGCGCGGCCGGGCTCGTCGTTGCGGGTGCTCATCGCCCGCATTGCGGCGAAGCCGGCCATCGGCAGCGGGTGCACGACGGCCTCGGCGCCGCCGACCAGGACGACGTCGGCGCGGTCGAAGCGCAGCAGGTCCAGGCCCCAGCGGATGGCCTCGGCGCCGGAGGCGCAGGCGCTGACCGGGGCGTGCACGCCGCCGCGGGCGCCGATCGCGAGGCCCACGGCCGCGGCCGGGCCGTTGGGCATGAGCATCGGGATGGTGAACGGCGAGACCCGCTTGGGGCCCTTGGCCTCCAGCACGTCGTCCTGGCCGAGCAGGGTCATCGCCCCGCCGATGCCGGTGCCGAACACGACGGCGATCCGCTCGGGCGCGACGCCGGCGTCGGCGGCGCCGGACTCGGCCCACGCCTGCTCGGCGGCGACGACCGCCACCTGCTGGCTGCGGTCGAGCCGGCGGGCGCGGACCCGGTCGATCTGCTCGGTCGGCTCCACCGCGAGGGTGGCGGCGAGCTGGGCCGGCATCTCCTGGACCCAGTCGTCGGTCAGGCGGCGGACCCCCGACCGTCCGGCCAGCAGCGCGTCCCAGGTGCTGGCGACGTCGCCACCCAGCGGCGTGGTGGCTCCGAGGCCGGTGACGACGACGTCGTCGTTCGAGCTCATGACGGTCCTTCCCTGGGGACGTGCGGGCGCGGGCGGTCGGGGGACCGGCTCAGCCCTTGTTCTTCTGGATGAAGCTGATGGCGTCGCCGACGGTCTTGATGTTGCCGAGCTCGTCGTCGGGGATGGCCACGCCGAACTTGTCCTCGACGGCGGTGGCGATCTCGACCATCGACAGCGAGTCGACGTCGAGGTCCTCGGTGAACGACTTCTCCGGGGTGGCGTCGGCGGGGGCGACCCCGGCGACCTCCTCCAGGATCTCGGCCAGACCTGCCTGGATGTCCTCGCTCACGCGGGGTCCTCTCTCTCGGTGGAGGCGGGCGGTGCCCGCCGTCGGGTCCCGGTGGTCCGGGGGTCTGTGGGGCCGGTCAGGGCAGGACGAGCACCTGGCCGGCGAAGGTGAGCCCGGCGCCGTAGCCGAGGACGAGCGCGAGGTCGCCGCTCTTGGCCTCGCCGGACTCCAGCAGCGCGGTGAGCGCCAGCGGGATGGAGGCGGCCGACGTGTTGCCGGCCTGCACGATGTCGCGGGCGACGACGACGTCCTCGCCGAAGCCGAGCCGCTTGGTCATCTGCTCGACGATCCGCAGGTTCGCCTGGTGCGGGGCGAACACGTCGACGTCCTTGGCCTCGACGCCGGCGGCCTCCATGGCCTGCACGAGCGTGTCGGTGAGCCGGGTGGTGGCCCAGCGGTAGACGGCCTGACCGGCCATGGTCATCGTGCCGGTGCCCGCGGCGATCTCGATCGCCGAGTACTGGTCGCCGTCGCTGCCCCACGCGACCGGCCCGATGCCGGGCTCGTCGCTGGCCCCGACCACGGCCGCGCCGGCGCCGTCGGCGAAGATCACCGCGGTCGAGCGGTCGGACTTGTCGACGACGTCGGTGAGCCGCTCGACGCCGACGACGAGCGCGTTGCGCGCCGAGCCGGCGCGGATGGCCGCGGAGGCCACCTCGAGCGCGTAGCAGAAGCCGGCGCACCCGGCGTTGAGGTCGAAGGCGCCCGGGCGGGGGATGCCCAGGCGGTGGGCCACCTGCGGGCCGATGCCGGGGATGGGCTCCTTGAGGCTGGCGCTGGCCAGGATCACCAGGTCGACCTCGTCGGGGGCCAGGCCGCTCGCGGCCAGCGCCTTGCCGCCGGCGGCGACGGCCATCTCCACCAGGGTCTCGTCGTCGGAGGCCCAGCGGCGCTCGGCGATGCCGACCCGGGTGCGGATCCACTCGTCGTTGGTGTCCATGACCGAGGCGAGCTCGTCGTTGGTCACCCGGCGGCGCGGGCGGTAGCCGCCCAGGCCGAGGATGCGCGCGCCGGGCGCGCCGGCGGGCAGTCGGATGCTCACGCGGGGACCTCCGGGTAGAGACGGGCGAGGGGGTCGCCGGCGTCGACCAGGTCGCCCTCGTGCACCAGCCACTCGGCGAGCACGCCGTCGTAGCCGGCCGAGACCTTGACCTCCTCGCGGCGGCTGCGCACGCAGCCGAGCGGGGTGCCGGCGGGCAGGTGGGTGCCCTCGGGGACGTCGGCGGGGCTGACCGTGCCGCGGGCGGGGGAGACGACGACCCGCCAGTCGGGCTGGTGCTCGGCCTCGGGGCGGCCGCGGGCGGCGTCGATGAGGGCGCGGGCGCGGTCGAGGTCGTCGGGGCCGGCCAGCGCCAGCACCTCGACGTCGGACCCCTTCCACTCCCGCTTGGCGAGACCCGCCAGCGCGCCGGCCGGCGGCAGCTCGATCGCCGCGGTCACGCCGAGCTCGCGCAGGGTGGTGAGGCACGCGTCGAAGCGCACCGGGCTGGTCACCTGGCTGACCAGGCGGGACAGCGCCTCGGCGCCGGAGCCGACGGCCGCGCCGTCGGCGTTGGACAGCAGCAGGCGGCTGGGGTCGGCCGGGCGCAGGCCACCGACGAGGCCCTCGAGCTCCTCGCGGGCGGGGGCCATGTAGGCGGTGTGGAAGGCGCCTGCCACCGACAGCGGCAGCACCCGCGCCTTGGCCGGCGGCTCGGCCCTGAGCGCGGCGAGCCCGTCGACCGGGCCGGCGACGACGGTCTGCCCGCCGCCGTTGAGGTTGGCCGCCACCAGGCCGTGCCGCTGCAGCGCCGCCTCGAGCTCGTCGGGGTCGCCGCCGAGGACGGCCGACATGCCGGTGGGGGTGAGTGCGCAGGCGCGGGCCATGGCCCGGCCGCGGACGGCGGTGAGCGCGATCGCGGCCTCGACCGACAGCACGCCGGCCAGCGCGGCCGCGGTCAGCTCGCCGACGCTGTGGCCGGTGATGACGACGTCGCGGCCGGTGTGCGGCGAGTGCGCCACCGGGCCGGGCAGGCCGCCGAGCTCGCGGGCCACGAACAGGCTCATCGCCACGACCAGCGGCTGGGTCACCGCGGTGTCGCGGATGGCCTCGGCGTCGCCGGTGGTACCCATCGTCAGCAGGTCGGCGTCGGCGATCGCGCCGGCCCAGCGGAAGAAGGACTCGGCTCCGGGGAGATCCAGCCAGGGGGTGAGCATCCCGGGCTTCTGGGCACCCTGTCCGGGGGCGAGGACGGCCAGCACCTCCTCACCGTGTCAGAGGAGCGGGCCTCCCGCGCGGGTGGCCGCGACGAAAGCAGACCACCGCTCTTTGGAGGATCCCCACAAGTGCCGGGCCTCGCCGGGCCGTCGCGGAGCCGTTCCGTGGTGGGGACCACACTGCGGTCGCGCGGTCAGTGCCAGAGCGAGCGGCCGCCGTCGAGGTCGGCGAGGACGAGCGCGACGTGCAGCGTCCAGGCCCCGCGCGGGTCGGTGGCCACCTGCCCGGTGAGTTCGGCGGCCCGCTTGAGCCGGTAGCGGACGGTGTTCGGGTGCACGAACAGCGTGCGGGCGCTGGCCTCCAGGTTGCCGCCGCCCGCGAGCACCGCGCGCACGGTCTCGAGCACCTCGCCGCCGGCCCCGCGCAGCGGCAGGACCACCCGTTCGGTGAGCGCCGCGCGGGCCAGCGGGTCGCCGTCGAGGGCGCGCTCGGGCAGCAGCGCGTCGGCGGCCACCGGGCGCGGGGCGCCGGGCCAGGCGCGAGCCGCGCGGAGCCCGGCGAGGGCCGCCGCGGCCGAGCCGCCCGCGGCGCTGAGCCGGTCGACCACCGGCCCGAACACGACGGGACCCGGGCCGAACTCCTCGGCCACCCGGGCGGCGGCGGCCGCCACGTCGTCGGCGCCGCCGAGCACCACCACCAGCTGCTCGGCGTGCACGCCCACGAGCACCTCCCCGCCGCTGGAGCGGGCGGCGCGGCGGACCGCGGCGTGCGCGTCGCCGTCGGGGGGTGCTGCGCCGACGAGCACGGTGACGGGCTCGGTGCCGGCCCAGCCGAGGGCGGCCGCGCGGCCGGGCAGCTCCTCGGTGCGCTCGCCGCGCACCAGCGCGTCGACCACGAGCGCCTCGAGCCGGGCGTCCCAGGCGCCGCGGTTCTCCGCGAAGCTGGCGTAGACGTGCGCGGTGGCGAAGGCGACCTCTCGGCTGAACTGCAGCACCGCCATCCGCAGCGGCACCGCGTCGCCGGGCTCGGCCACCGACTCGACGTGGTCGTCCATCACCTCGACGGTGAGCTTGACCAGGTCGACGGTCTGCTTGAGCGGCACCGCGCGCACCAGGTCGCGGGGCGCCGCGCCGAACACCTCGCCGGTGAGCCGGGGCGGGCGGCCGGGGTTGCGGCACCACTCGACCAGCGAGGCGATGCCCGCCTGCGCGACGAGCATGACCCAGGAGCGCTGGTCGGCCGGCATGGCGCGGAACCACGGCAGGTCCTCGTCCATGCGGGCCACGGCCCGGGTGGCGATGGCCCCGGACGCGCGCTCGAGCCGCCGCAGCGTCCCGGCGGACGGCGGCGGGGAGGTCCCGCGGGCTGGCACGGCGGCCAGCGTGTCACGCGTGCGGGCGTCGGGGAGAGTGGGGGAGTGGTCCCCGCCCCGCCGCTCTCGCGTCCCGCCCGCGCCCGCCGCCGGGTGCTGACCGCGATCGGGGGCGGCCTCGCGGTGCTCGGCGTGCTCGGCGCCGGGGTGGTCACCGGGTTCACCCCGCAGGTCCGCCTCGACGACGCGCTCAGCCGGGCCCTCTACGCCGGCGACGACCGCTCGCCGTTCGTCGGCGGCCTGCTCGAGGTGCTCACCACCCCCGGCGTCACCTGGTTCCGCGTGCTGGTGTTCCTCCCGGTGCTGGCCTGGCTCGCCACCCGCCGCGCCTGGCGCACGCTGCTGTGGGTGGTCGTGGCGACCACCGCGATCGGCCCGGTCACCACCGGGCTCAAGGAGCTGGCCGGCCGCGCGCGCCCGGCCTTCGAGCACGGCGGCCTCGACTACCCGGGGCTGAGCTACCCCAGCGGGCACTCCTCCGGCATCGCCACGCTGGTCACGGTCGCGCTGGTGCTGGCCTGGCCGCGGCTGACCGCCCGGGGCCGGCGCGCCGCCGTCGCCGCCGGGGTCGCGCTGGCGCTGCTCGTCGGGCTGACCCGCACGTGGCTCGGCGTGCACTTCGTCTCCGACGTCGTCGGCGGGCTCTCCTTGGGCCTGGCCTGGTCGCTCGCGGTGGCGCTCGTCCTCGGCGGGCTGCCCGGCGGCCCGGCCGCGCTGCCGCCGCGGGAGGCCGAGGGGGAGGCCGTGCGGTGACCGCCGTCGAGGGGGCCACGCTGCTCGAGCCGGGCGACGGGTCGCTCGGACCGCTGCTGCGCGTCACCGACGACCGGCTGGCGCCCGGCGCCGGCTACGGCGTGCACGCACACCGCGCCGTCGACGTCGTCGCCGTCGTCCTGGAGGGGTCGCTCACCCACCGCTGGGCCGGGGACGCCCCGCTCGCGGCCGGCGACGTCGGGGTGCTGCGCGCCGGGGCCGGTCTCGACCACGACGAGGTCGCCGGGCCGGCCGGCGCCCGGGTGCTCCAGTGCTACCTGCGGGCCGCCGACCCGGGTGCCGCGCCGGTGCACGAGGTCGTGCGCGCCCCCGCCGGGTGGGTCGACCTCGGCCGGCCCGACGCCCGGCTGTGGCTCGGCGGGGACGGGCCCGGCGTGCCCGACGGCGTCGTGTTGCGGCCCCGCGGCGGCCGCGTCGTCGTCTGGCGGGTCGACGCCGCCCGTCCCGACTGGGCGGGGTGACCGGGGGCCCTCCGGCGGAGGGCCCCCGGCCGCGCCTCAGGGGGCGCAGAGCTCCGCGGGGACGCTGGACCCGCAGACGTTGTCCTCGAACTCGACCGCACCGACGTCCCGCAGGAACGGGCTCACCTGCGGCGAGCTGAGCAGGACGTCGACCGGGGCGTTGCCGGTCAGGTCGTTGTCCGTGACGACGACGCCGTCCACCGGGCCGGGGTCGACGCCGCCGGCGTTGTTGAACGGCGGCAGCGTCACCAGGGTCAGGCCGCCGGCCGGGAACTGCAGCGAGGCCGGGTCGACGGCGGGCACGTTGTCGTGCACGTCGTTGTGCCGGATGGACACGGTGTCGGCGTTGACCACCGAGATCCCGGTGCCCGAGACGCGCAACGACGCCTGGGCCTCACCGACGCCGGCGAGGCAGAAGCGGTCGTTGCCCGTCACCTCGTTCCACTTCAGCTGCCAGTCGCCGCCCTCGACGCGGCCGCTGAAGTCGGGGATCTCGGTGGCCGCGTCGTCGAAGACGAGGATGCCGACGCAGTTGCCCGCCACGTAGTTGTTGCGGACGACGCCGACGCGCGACTCGCGGGCGAACACGCCGAGGTTGTAGCCGCGGACGTCGTTGGCGACGACGTCGGCGTAGGCCTCGTGCGAGTCGGTGATCCCGATGCCCGCCGTGCCGCTGTTCGGCGCCTCGGCGGTGCCCCGGTCCAGGCCCTCGAGCACGTTGCGCGAGATCCGGGTGTGCGTGGAGTCCGCGGCGAGGATGCCGTAGCGCTCGTGCGCGTGCGCCCCGGTCTTGTGCACCCGGAACCCGTCGGCGCCCCACGCGGCGATCCCGTTGGCCGGGTGGTTCCAGGTGGACAGGTGGCTCACCCGCACCGGCCCGTCCGGCTCGAGGAAGAACAGCCCGGAGACGTCGTCGCGCAGCGTGCCCGGATCGGTCTCCGGGTCCCCGCCGTTCTGCGCCTCCCAGCACGCGTTCGGCGCCACCTCGGGCAGCTGGTCGGGGGTGGTCCACTCGGGCCACACGATCCGCGTGCCGTCCTCCCCGCGGCCCTCGCCGACGATGGTCAGGCCCTTCCCGTCGACGCAGACCGCCTCCTCGTAGGTGCCCGCCTCGATGCGGATCGTGTCGCCGGAGGCCGCCGCGTCGACCGCGGCCTGGATCGACTCGCCGGGGGAGACCACCCAGGTGGTGCCCCCGCCGGCCGCCGCGACGCCGGCCGGCAGCGCGGCGAGCGCCAGGGCGGCGGAGGCGGTGACGGTCAGCCCGCGGGCGGCCGCCGACGGGCGGGGACGTCTGGCCGTGCCGGAGTGCTGCATGTGTCCTCCATCGTGTGCCGGGCGCGCCGGGGGTCCGGCGCGTGCGGCCACGATGGGGACGGTGTGACGGACGGGTCCGGAGACACGACGGGGACGCGTGGGACCTCATCCCCGGGTCGTGCACCCGGCTCCGACCCGGGGCGCGGGTGCGGTTCCGCCCCTAGGCGCTTGCGCGCCGGACCAGGCGGGTGGGGCACACCCGCGCCCGCACCCCCTCCTGACCCTCGACCTGCGACAACAGCAGTTCCTTCATCAGCCGGGTCATGTCCTCCAGCGGCTGGGCCACCGTGGTGAGCGGCGGGTCGCTCGTGGCCGCCACGACGGCGTCGTCGAACCCGACCACCGCGACGTCGCCGGGCACCGTGCGCCCGGCCTCGCGCAGCGCCCGCAGCGCGCCGAGCGCCATCGGGTCGGAGGCCACGAAGACGGCGTCGAGGTCGGGGGCGCGCTCCAGCAGCCGCGCCATGGCACGGGCGCCGCCGGCCTCGGTGAAGTCGCCCTCGGCCACCAGCCGGTCGTCCACCGGCAGCCCGGCGGCCTCCAGCGCCTCGCGGTACCCGGCGTGGCGGTCGAGGCCGGCGATCATGTCCTGCGGGCCGGTCACCGTGGCCACCCGCCGCCGGCCCGAGCCGAGCAGGTGCTCGGTGGCCGTGCGCGCCCCGCCGGTGTTGTCGGCGTCGACGTAGCAGAGGTCGCGGCCGTCGGGCGGCCGCCCCGACAGCACCAGCGGCACGCCCGCCTCGTCGAGCATGCGGGGCAGCGTGTCGTCGCGGTGCGGGGAGACCAGGACGACGCCGTCGACGTGGCCCTGCCGCACGAAGCGGCCGACCTTCTCCTGCTCGCGCTCGCCCCGCGCGGCGAGCAGCACCAGGTTCATCTCGGTGTCGGCGAGCGACTCGGACAGCTCGCGGAAGACCCGGGCGAAGAACGGGTCGGAGAACACCTGCGCGTTGGACTCCGACAGCACCAGCGCGATGGTGTCGGTGCGCCGGGTGACCAGGCTCCGGGCCATCGGGTTGGGCACGTAGTGCAGCTGCGCGACCGCCGCCTCGACGGCGCGACGGGCCTCCGGGCGGACCTTCGGCGAGCCGTTGACCACCCGCGACACGGTCGCCCGGGAGACCCCGGCGAGCTCGGCCACCTCGTCGAGCGTGGGCGAGGAGCCGCGTCCGGCCAGTGTCGTCACGGGTCCTCCTGGGGTCGCGGTCGGGCTCCATGGTGCACGCCCGGACCCGCTCCGCGAATCCGGGGAAGTCGTACTTGACAGGCGCCTGTGGTCCCCATCACTCTCCTCCCAGCCGGTCGTGAGAGCGCTTTCACGCCGGACACAGTAGCCCGGACGAGGTCGTTCGGGAACCGATCAGGAGGACCGATGACCGTTCCCCCGAGACGCAGGGCCGCACTGGGCGCCGCCCTCGTCGCCTCGCTCCTGGCCGCCGGCTGCGGGGGCTCCAGCTCCGCCGACGACGGCACCATCACGCTCGACCTGGGCCTGTTCGGGACCTTCGGGTTCGAGCAGGCCGGGCTGTACGACGAGTACATGCGGCTCAACCCCGACATCCGCATCGAGGAGACCTCCGTCGAGCGGTCGGCCGACTACTACCGGGCCCTGCAGACCCGGCTGGCGGCGGGCTCCGGCCTCGCCGACATCCAGGGCATCGAGATCGGCTTCGTCGCCGACGTCGTCGAGAACCACGCCGACGCGTTCGTCGACTTCGCGGCCGAGGGCAACGCCGACGAGCTGCTGGGCCACTACTACGACTGGAAGGTCGAGCCGGCCACCACCGAGGACGGCCGGGTGATCGGCCTGGGCACCGACGCCGGTCCCGAGGCCATGTGCTTCCGCCGCGACCTGTTCGAGCAGGCCGGCCTGCCCACCGACCGCGCGGAGCTCGCCTCCCGCTGGTCGACCTGGGAGGGCTACCTCGAGCTCGGCCGCGAGTACGACGCCTCGCCGACCAAGCCGGAGGGCACCTCGTTCGTCGACAGCCCGGCGAGCATCTTCTCCGCCGCGGTGTACCAGGGCGAGACCGCCTACAACGACGAGAGCGGCAACCCCATCCCCGAGACCAGCCCCGGCGTCACCGCCGCCTGGGAGGACGCCGCGGTGGCGGCCGCCGAGGGGATGACCGCCAACCTCATCCAGTTCGGCGACGAGTGGAACTCCGCCTTCGCCAACGGCGCCTTCGCCACCATCTCCTGCCCGGCCTGGATGCTCGGCTACATCAGCGAGCAGGCCGGCGAGGAGGCCGCGGGCGCCTGGGACGTCGCGCCGCTGCCCGGCGGTGCCGGCAACTGGGGCGGCTCCTGGCTCGGCGTGACGGAGAGCAGCGAGCACCGCGAGGAGGCCATCGCCCTCGTCGAGTGGCTGACCGCCCCCGAGCAGCAGATCAAGATGTTCACCGAGGAGGCCCACTTCCCCTCCAGCCAGGAGGCGGCGGAGGACCCGCAGGTGTCGAGCGCGACCAACGAGTACTTCAGCGGCGCGCCGGTCGGGCAGATCTTCGCGGACTCGGCGGCGGCGCTGCAGTTCACGCCGATCGGCCCCTACGACACCCAGATCCAGGAGGCGTTCACCAACGCCCTGAGCACGGTCGCCGAGGGGACGTCCCCCGACGACGCCTTCCAGGCGGCACTCGCTGAGATCGAGCAGGTCACCGGAGGCTGACAGACCCCGGCCGGTGCCCGCGCGCGTCCACCCGCCCGGGCACCGGCCGGCACCACGTCGGCGGCTCGCGACAGAGACTCCGGCATCCCCCGCCCGCACACCGCAGTGAGGCACCCCGCATGACCATCGCCAGCGACGACCCCCGGGTCGCGGCGGCCGCCGCACCGCCGCCGTCCGCCCCGCCCGCGTCCGCAACGGCCGCCCGCCGGCGGCGGTCCCGGCTCACCCGCAACCGCTGGGGCTACGCCTACGTCGCCCCGTTCTTCGTCCTCTTCGCCGCCTTCAGCCTCTACCCGTTCCTCTACACCGCCTACATCTCCCTGCACGACGTGCGGCTCTCCGACCTCGACGGCGCGGTGTTCGTCGGGTTCGGCAACTACACCGAGCTGCTGCAGGACGAGTTCTTCTGGAACGCCGCGAGGAACACCCTCACCATCGGCATCCTCTCCACGGTGCCCCAGCTGGCCATCGCCCTGGGACTGGCGCACCTGCTGAACTACCGGCTCCGCGGCCGCACCTTCTTCCGGGTCGCGATGCTCATGCCCTACGCCACCAGCATCGCCGCCGCCACGCTGGTCTTCGCGCAGCTGTTCGGCCACGACTACGGCCTGATCAACACGCTGCTGGAGGCCGTCGGCTTCGACCGCGTCGACTGGGAGAGCGGCACCTGGACCAGCCAGATCGCCATCTCCGTGATCGTCACCTGGCGCTGGACCGGCTACAACGCGCTCATCTACCTGGCCGCCATGCAGGCCATCCCGAACGACCTCTACGAGGCCGCCACCCTCGACGGCGCGAGCCGCTGGAAGCAGTTCGTGCACGTCACGATCCCGGCCCTGCGCCCGACGATCCTGTTCACCGTCGTCGTGTCGACCATCGGCGCGGTACAGCTGTTCGGCGAGCCGCTGCTGTTCAGCGGCAACGGCATGACCAACGGCGGCGTCTCGAACCAGTACCAGACGCTCGGCCTGCTCATGTACGACCAGGGCTGGACGAACTTCCGCCTCGGCCAGGCCGCCGCGACCGCCTGGACCATGTTTCTGATCATCCTCGTCGTCGTCGGCATCTACGGGCTGATCGCCCGCCGGCGCGCCCGGGCCGAGCGGTAGGAGCCCCCATGACCACCCTCGCCTCCGCACCCGAGCACACGGCGCCCGCACCGGCTCCCGCCCCCGCGCGGACCCGCCGCCGCGGCGCCCGCAAGGTCACCTCCGCCGGGCCGCTGACCCACGTGCTGCTCGTGCTCACCGCGTTCCTGTCGGTGTTCCCGCTGTACTGGACGGCGGTCGCGGCCTCGAAGACCAACGCCGAGCTCGCCGGCACCCCGCCGCCGTTCCTCCCCGACGCCGACCTGTTCACCAACATCGGCCGGGCCATGGAGGAGGCCCCGATCGGGCTGGCGATCGTCAACTCGGTCGTCGTCGCCGGCTGCATCACCGTGGGCACCGTCCTGTGCAGCACGCTGGCCGGGTTCGCCTTCGCCAAGCTCCGCTTCCGCGGCAACAAGACGCTGCTCGGGCTGGTGATCGGCACGATGATGGTGCCGACGCAGCTGGCGATCATCCCGCTGTTCATCCTCATCGCCCAGCTGCAGTGGGTCGACCACCTCCAGGCGGTCGTGCTGCCCACGCTGGTCAGCGCGTTCGGCGTCTTCTTCATGCGGCAGTTCCTGTCGCAGGCGCTGCCCGACGAACTGCTCGAGGCCGCCCGCGTCGACGGCGCCTCGACGATGCGGACCTTCTGGTCGGTCGTCGTCCCGGTCGCCCGCCCGGCCATGGCGGTGCTCGCCATGCTCACGTTCCTCACCGCCTGGAACGACTTCTTCTGGCCGATCATCGCGCTGACCACCGAGAACCCGACCGTGCAGGTCGCGCTGGCCGGCCTCGGCGGCGGCTACGTCCCCGACACCGCGGTGATCATGGCCGGCACGCTCGTGGGCACCCTGCCGGTGCTCGTCGTCTTCGTCGTCCTCGGCAAGCAGATCGTCGGCGGCATCATGCAGGGCGCGGTGAAGGGATGAGGCGCCCGTCCACCCCCGTCCCTCCCTCCTCCCGCCCGGAAGGCGCCTGAGCCATGGCCACCGTCACGTTCGACTCCGCGACCCGCATCTACCCCAAGTCCGACCGCCCCGCGGTCGACGGCCTCGACCTGCAGATCGGCGACGGCGAGTTCCTCGTCCTCGTCGGCCCCTCCGGCTGCGGCAAGTCCACCTCGCTGCGCATGCTCGCCGGCCTCGAGGAGATCGACGCCGGCAGCATCCGGATCGGCGACCGCGACGTCACCGACGCGCCGCCCAAGGACCGCGACATCGCGATGGTCTTCCAGAACTACGCGCTCTACCCGCACATGACCGTCGAGCAGAACATGGGCTTCGCGCTCAAGATCGCCGGCGTCCCCAAGGCCGAGATCGCCACCCGGGTGGCCGAGGCGGCGAAGATCCTCGACCTCGAGGACTACCTGGGCCGGCGCCCCAAGGCCCTGTCCGGCGGTCAGCGGCAGCGGGTGGCCATGGGCCGCGCGATCGTCCGCAACCCGCAGGTGTTCCTCATGGACGAGCCGCTGTCCAACCTCGACGCCAAGCTCCGGGTGCAGACCCGCACCCAGATCGCGGCCCTGCAGCGGCGCCTCGGCGTCACCACCGTCTACGTCACCCACGACCAGGTCGAGGCCATGACGATGGGCGACCGGGTGGCCGTGCTCAAGGACGGCGTCCTGCAGCAGTGCGACACCCCCGGCACGCTCTACGACCGGCCGGCCAACACCTTCGTCGCGGGCTTCATCGGCTCGCCGGCGATGAACGTCATCACCGGTCCGGTCGTCGACGGCGGCGTCCGGCTCGCCGGTGCGGTGCTGCCGGTGCCGCGCGAGCGGCTGCAGCGCGCCGCCGGCGACGGCGGCCGGGTGACCGTCGGCTTCCGCCCCGAGGCCGTCGAACTCGCCGCCGACGGCGTGCCGGTGGTGGTGAACGTGGTCGAGCAGCTCGGCTCCGACGCCTTCCTCTACGCCACCCTGGGTGCCTCCGACGACGGCGACGTCCTGCACACTGCCGACCTGGTGGTGCGCACCGAACCGCGCTCCGCCCCCGCGGTGGGGGAGACGGTGCACCTGCGGGTCCGCGAGGGCGGCCTGCACGTGTTCGACCCGGTCTCCCAGCAGCGCGTCGACTAGACGAAGGACCCCGCTGCCCCCCCGTCGCTCGCACGCTCGCGACGGGCCCCTGCAGCGAGGCCGTTCCATCCCCTCACCAGCGGCGGCGCCGCTGCGGCGCCGCCGCGATGCCCCCTGACCACCGCCCGACCCCAGCGTCTGATCACCCCGTTCCGAGGAGAACCCCTGCCGTGACCACCACCGACGCCCGCGAGGACCTGCTCGCGGGCCTGACGTTCCCGCCCGGCTTCGTCTTCGGCGCCGCGACCGCCGCGTACCAGATCGAGGGAGCCGTCACCGAGGACGGGCGGGGCCCCTCGATCTGGGACACCTACAGCCACACCCCGGGCCGCACCTTCGAGGGCCACACCGGCGACGTCGCCGTCGACCACTACCACCGCTACCCCGACGACGTGGCGCTGATGAAGGAGCTCGGGCTGTCGGCCTACCGGTTCTCGGTGGCCTGGCCGCGCGTCCTGCCCGAGGGCGGCGGCCGTGTCGAGCAGCGCGGCCTGGACTTCTACCGGCGGCTGGTCGACGAGCTGCTCGAGGCCGGCGTCGACCCGTGGCTCACGCTGTACCACTGGGACCTGCCCCAGGCGCTGCAGGACCGCGGCGGCTGGGCCGACCGCGACACCGCCGAGCGGTTCGCCGACTACGCCGCCGTCGTCGTCGACGCCCTCGGTGACCGCGTGCGGCACTGGTCGACGCTCAACGAGCCGATGTGCAGCGCGCTGCTCGGCCACATGAGCGGCCTGCACGCCCCCGGCCTGCAGGACCCGGTCGCCGCCTCGGCCGCCACCCACCACCTGCTGCTCGGCCACGGCCTGGCCGCCGGCCGGCTGCGCGCGGCCGGCGTCGGCTCGTTCGGCATCACGCTGAACTTCACCCCGATGCGCCCGGCCTCGGACTCCGCCGCCGACCTCGACGCCGCCCGGCGCCTCGACGGCCAGCAGAACCGGATGTTCCTCGAGCCGGCCGTCAACGGCGAGTACCCGGCTGACGTCGTCGCCGACCTCGAGGCGGCGGGCGCCCCGCTGCCCGTCCGCGACGGCGACCTCGAGGTCATCGCCGCGCCGCTGGACTGGCTCGGCGTCAACTACTACTTCGAGTCCACCGTGCAGGCCGGCCCGCGCCCCGCGGACAAGCCGACGTCGTTCATCGGCGGCGAGGACGTCCTCGAGCTCGACCCGGTCGGCGTCACCACCACGATGGGCTGGGGCATCAGCCCCGACGCGTTCACCGACCTGCTGCTGTGGATCGGCTCGCGCGCCCCGGGCGTGCCGCTGGTCATCACCGAGAACGGGTCGGCGTGGGAGGACGTCGTCGACGCCGAGGGCGCGGTGCACGACCCGCAGCGCGTCGACTTCCTGCTCCGCCACCTCGCCGCGATGACCACCGCGATCGAGAAGGGCGCCGACGTCCGCGGCTACTTCGCCTGGTCGCTGCTGGACAACTTCGAGTGGGCCCGCGGCTACGCCCAGCGCTTCGGCCTGGTGCACGTCGACTACGAGACCCAGCAGCGCACCGTCAAGGACAGCGGCCGGGTCTACGCCGAGGTGCTCCGCCGCCACCGCGAGGCGCAGTGACGGACGCGTCGCCGGCGGCCGGTCGCGACCTGACCGGCCGCCGGGTCCTCGTCACCGGCGCCTCGCGCGGGGTCGGGCGGGCCGTCGTCGGGGCCCTGGTGGCCGCCGGCGCCGACGTCCTCGGCACCGCGCGCGACGCCGGCCGGCTGGACGCCCTCGCCGGCGAGGTGAGCGGTCCCGGCCGGTTCGAGCCGGTCGTCGCCGACCTCACCGACCCGGGCGCCCCGGCGCTGCTGGCCGAGGCGGTCGCCCGGCGCTGGGGCGGCCTCGACGTCCTCTTCAGCAACGCCGGGGTGATGCTCGCCCGCGACGAGCGCTTCGAGGACGAGCCCGCCGGCACCCTGGAGGAGACCCTCGCGGTCAACCTCGTCGCCCCGCACCGGCTGGTGCTCGCGCTGCTCCCGTGCCTGCGGGCCGGGCACGAGCCGCAGGTGGTGCACGTCAGCTCCGGCGCCGGCACCCGCGACGGCACGGGCGAGCCCGGGATCGGCAGCTACCGGGTGAGCAAGTACGCGCTCAACGGGCTCGTGCTCGTGCAGGCCGCGCAGCTGCGCGGGGAGGTGGCGGTCAACGCCCTCGACCCGGGCTGGGTGCGCACCGACCTCGGCGGGCAGTCCGCGCCGGGCACCGTCGAGGAGAGCGCGGCCGGCGCGCTGGCGCTGCTGCGCGAGCCCGCGAGCGTCACCGGGCGGATCTTCAAGGACGGCGAGGAGATCTCGTTCTAGCCGAGCACGTCCGCCGCCGCGTCCTGGGCGCGCTGCTGGTCTGCCAGCGGCACTCCTGGGACCAGGGCCTCACCGCCGCCGTCCTCGACGCCGGCGGTGAGGCCGCGGCGCTGCGCGCGCTCGTCGACGACGCCGTCGCCCGGCAGCTGCCCGACGGCCGGCTGGCCGAGCTCGACCCGGCCTGCAGCGTCAACGGCGGCGTCGTGGGGGAGTACGTGGACCGGGTGGCCCGCCGCGACGGCGACACCGGGCTCGCCGCCGCGGCCGCCCGGCAGCGCGACTGGCTGCTCACCGGGGCGCCCCGCGCCGCCGACGGCACGCTGTTCCACCTGCTCGGCGGCCGCGAGGTCTGGGCCGACACCGTGTTCATGGTGGTGCCGCCGCTGGCCGCGGCCGGGCACGGGGAGGCGGCGCTCGCCCAGCTCGCCGGGCACCGCGCCCGGCTGCGCCGCCCCGACGGGCTGTGGCGCGCGCGGTGGGACGACGCCGCCGGCGCCCCGGCCGAAGGCCGCGCCTGGGGCACCGGCAACGGCTGGGTGGCCGCCGCGCTCGCCCGGACCGTGACCCTGCTGCCGGGGGCGGGGCTCGCCGCGGAGGCCCGCACGCACCTCGACGCCTGCCTGGCCCGCCGCCGCCCGGACGGTTCGTTCGGCGACGTGCTCGACGACGACGCCTCGCCGCCGGACCCCGGGGTGGCCGCGATGCTCGCCTGGGCGGCGCTCACCGGCGCCGGCGAGGGGTGGCTGCCGCGGGGGTACGCCGACGTCGGCCGCTCACTGCTCGCGCACGTCGTCGCGGCCCTCGACGTCCTCGGGCGGGTCACCGGCGCCGCGGCCGCGCCCCGGTTCGACCGCCCCGGGCACTCGCCGGAGGCGCAGGCCTGGCTCCTGCTGGCCGACGCTCAGGCCAGGGCGCTCACCGTGCCGGCCACCTCGGCCGCGCAGCCCCAGGAGAGGGTGACGCCGGCGCCGCCGTGCCCGTAGCAGGCGACGACGGGCCGCCCGCCGACGTCGAGCCGCTCCAGCCGCACGGTCGGCCGGCCCGGCCGCAGCCCCACCGCCCGCGAGAGCACCGGTTGCCCGCGCAGCGCCGGGACCAGCGCGCACGCCCGCTCCAGGATCGCCGCCTCCACCGCCGGGTCGGGCTCGCGGCCGGTGGCGCCCTCGACCGCCGTCCCGCCGACGACGACGTCGCGGCCGCGGGGGACGACGTAGGTCAGCCCGGCCGGGCCGTCCTCGTCGAGCAGCCACTCGCCGATGCCCGGGTCGGCCAGGCGCACCACCTGGCCCTGCACGGGCACGCCGGTGTCGTCGCCGAGCAGCGGCCCGGACGCCAGCCCCGCGGCCACCACGACGGCGTCGCCGGGGACGTCGTCCAGCGCGTCCACCCGGCCGGGCACGGTGGTCACCCCGGCCGCGGCGCACGCGGCGGCCAGCCAGGGCAGGTACTCACCGGTGTCGACCACCGGCAGCGTGCAGCGGGTGCCGGCGGGGACGCCCGGCGGGAGCTCCTCCGGCGTCGCCGGCCGCACGCCCGGGATGCCCGGCGTCCACCACGGGTCGGGGTCGGGAGTGCGGTGCAGGTAGGTGCCCGGGCGCATCCGCACCCCGGTGGCCGGGTCGCCGGCCAGGGCGGTGAGCACCCCGAGCGAGGTGGCGCCCCACCGCAGCACGGCGTCGGCCGGGGCGGCCCGGTAGGGGAACCAGATCGCGGCGGCCACCGCGGAGGTGGTCGCCGCCCACGGGTCGGCGGTGTGCAGCCGGACCCGGTGCCCGGCCCGCGCGAGCTCGAGCGCGCAGGTCAGGCCGACCACCCCGCCGCGAGCTCGCGAGTGGTGGGGGGCACGGGGGTCCTTCGTCAGGTGGCCGGGCTCGGGTCGGTCCGCTCCTCGGCCGGAGCGGCCTGGACGTCGCGGATCCGGTACTTCTCCACGGCCTCGCGGACCGTCGAGCGGTCGACCTGCCCGCGGTCGGCCAGCGCCCCCAGCGTCCGCACCACGATCGACTCGGCGTCGACGTGGAAGTGCCGGCGCAGCGCCGGGCGGGTGTCGGACAGGCCGAACCCGTCGGTGCCGAGCGTCGCCATGCCGCCCGGGACGTACGGGGCGATCAGGTCGGGCACCGCCCGCATCCAGTCCGACACCGCCACGACCGGACCCGCGGCGTCCTGCAGCCGCTGGGTCACGTAGGGCACCTGCGGGTCCTCCTCGGGGTGCAGGAAGTTGTGCTCGCTGACCTCGTCGGCCTGCCGCCGCAGCTCGTTCCAGGACGTCACCGACCACACGTCGGCCGACACGCCCCAGTCCTCGCGCAGCAGCTCCTGCGCCCGCAGCGCCCACGGCACCGCGACGCCCGACGCCAGCACCTGCGCCCGGTGGCCCTCACCGGAGCCGGGGGCGTAGAGGTACATGCCGGCGAGCAGGCCCTGCACGTCCAGGCCCTCGGGCTCCGCCGGCTGCTGGAACGGCTCGTTGTAGACCGTCAGGTAGTACATGACGTCGGGGCTGCGGTGCCCGCCCAGCGGCGCGCCCGGGTCCTCGCCGTACATGCGGGCCAGCGCGTCCTTGACGATGTGGCCGACCTCGTAGGAGAAGGCCGGGTCGTAGGACACGACGGCGGGATTGGTCTGCGCCAGCAGCAGCGAGTGGCCGTCCTCGTGCTGCAGGCCCTCGCCGTTGAGCGTCGTCCGGCCGGCGGTGGCGCCGAGGACGAAGCCGCGGGTCATCTGGTCGGCCGCGGCCCAGAACGAGTCGCCGGTCCGCTGGAACCCGAACATCGAGTAGAAGATGTAGATCGGGATCATCGGCTCGCCGTGCGTGGCGTACGACGTGCCGACCGCGGTGAACGACGCCGTCGAGCCCGCCTCGTTGATGCCCTCGTGCAGGATCACGCCCTGCTCGGACTCCTTGTAGGCGAGCATCAGCTCGCGGTCGACCGAGGTGTAGCGCTGGCCGGCCGGGTTGTAGATCTTCTGCGACGGGAAGAGGCTGTCCATCCCGAAGGTGCGGGCCTCGTCCGGGATGATCGGCACGAAGCGCGGGCCGAGCTCCTTGTCCTTGAGCAGCTCCTTGAGCAGGCGGACGAACGCCATCGTCGTCGCCACCTCCTGCTTGCCGGAACCGCGGCGCAGGACGTCGAGGGCCTTGTCGTCGGGCGCCTTGAGCGTCTTGAACTCCGAGCGCCGCCGCGGCACCGCCCCGCCCAGGGCCCGCCGCCGCTCGAGCATGTACTGCATCTCGTCGGAGTCCGGCGCCGGCTTGTAGTACGGCGGCAGCGTCTTGTCGAGCTGCTCGTCGGGGATGGGCAGGTAGAGCCGGTCGCGGAAGGCGGCGAGGTCCTCGGCGGTCAGCTTCTTCATCTGGTGGGTGGAGTTGCGGCCCTCGAAGTGGCTGCCCAGCGTCCAGCCCTTGATGGTCTTGGCGAGGATGACCGTGGGCTGGCCCTTGTGCTCCACGGCCGCCTTGAACGCCGCGTAGACCTTGCGGTAGTCGTGCCCGCCGCGGGAGAGGTCCCAGACCTCCTTGTCGCTCATGCCCTCGACGAGCTTGCGCGTGCGCGGGTCACGGCCGAAGAAGTGCTCGCGGACAAACGCGCCGTCCTCGGCCTTGTAGGTCTGGTAGTCGCCGTCGGGCGTCTGGTTCATGAGGTTGACCAGGGCGCCGTCGCGGTCGGCGGCCAGCAGCGGGTCCCACTCGCGGCCCCAGATCACCTTGATGACGTTCCAGCCGGCGCCGCGGAAGAACGACTCCAGTTCCTGGATGACCTTGCCGTTGCCGCGCACCGGGCCGTCGAGGCGCTGCAGGTTGCAGTTGACGACGAAGGTGAGGTTGTCGAGCTCCTCGCGGGCGGCCAGGCCGATGAGGCCCAGCGACTCCGGCTCGTCCATCTCGCCGTCGCCGAGGAAGGCCCACACGTGCTGGTCGGAGGTGTCCTTGACACCCCGGGAGTGCAGGTAGCGGTTGAACCGCGCCTGGTAGATCGCGTTCATGGGGCCGAGGCCCATGGAGACGGTGGGGAACTCCCAGAAGTCCGGCATCAGCCGCGGGTGCGGGTAGCTCGACAGCCCGCCGCCCGGGTGGCTGACCTCCTGGCGGAAGCCGTCGAGCTGCTGCTCGGTGAGCCGGCCCTCGAGGTAGGCGCGGGCGTAGATGCCGGGGGAGGCGTGGCCCTGGAACCAGATCTGGTCGCCGCCGCCGGGGTGGTCCTTGCCGCGGAAGAAGTGGTTGAAGCCGACCTCGTAGAGGCTGGCGGAGGAGGCGTAGGAGGAGATGTGGCCGCCGACGCCGATGCCCGGCCGCTGCGCGCGGTGCACCATGATCGCGGCGTTCCACCGGATGTAGGCGCGGATGCGCCGCTCGGTGTCCTCGTCGCCGGGGAAGTAGGGCTCCCGCTCGGGCGGGATGGTGTTGATGTAGTCGGTGCTGCGGAGGGCCGGGACGCCGACCTGCTGCTCACGGCTGCGCTGCAGCATCTTGAGCATGAGGTAGCGGGCGCGCCCGCGGCCTGCGTGCTCGACGACGCTGTCGAGCGACTCCACCCACTCCTGGGTCTCGTCGGGATCGGTGTCGACCAGCTGGCTCGGCAGTCCGTCGGTGATGACCGCGCGGGGCTGGCCGGCGTCGCGGGTGGGGTCCCCACCCTGCTGCGGTGCGCTCATGGCTCCATCGTCTCGCGCCGGGCACCCCGGCGTCACGTACAGGTCCCGAGTCGGCCACGTCGGCGCCGCGGACGGGGTCTCCGCGACGGCTTGCGCCTGACCAGGCATGCCCTACGCTCCTGCCCACGTGCACCGACGCCGTCGGGGACGCGCGTCCGGGTCCGAGAGGGGTGACATGACCAGGCTGCGGGTGGCATCCCCGCCGGTCGTGTCCGCCGTGGGCCTGCACACCCCCCACGCACCCGCGCTGCGGCGTCGCGTGCCCGCCGGTCGGCGACCGGTCACCATCGGACCTTCGGAGGAACAGCAGGGATGAGCGTCGACTCGGGCAGCGCCAGCATGGCGGCCCGGCTGGGCATCAAGCCGGGCATGGTCGTGCAGGAGCTCGGCTGGGACGAGGACGCCGACGACGACCTGCGCGACGCGATCGTCGAGGCCGCCGGCAGCGACATGGTCGACGAGGACACCGACGAGGTCGCCGACGTCGTCCTCCTCTGGTGGCGCGAGGACGACGGCGACCTGTTCGACGCCCTGACCGACGCGCTCACCTCGCTCGCCGACGACGGCGTCGTCTGGCTGCTGGTGCCCAAGTCCGGGCGCCCCGGCCACGTCGAGCCCGGCGACGTCACCGAGGTGGCGCCCACCGCGGGCCTGTCGCAGACCAGCAGCATCTCCGCGGCCAAGGACTGGTCGGGCATCCGGCTGGTCACCCCGAAGGCCGCCCGCTCGCGCCGCTGAGCGCGTGGGGCACGATCGCCGCATGACTCTCTCCGTCGGCGACGTCGCGCCCGAGTTCAGCCTCCCGGACCAGGACCGCCAGGTCGTCTCCCTCGCGGACCTGCGCGGCCGGCCGGTCCTCGTCGTCTTCTACCCGTTCGCCTTCTCCGGCATCTGCACCGGCGAGCTGTGCCAGCTGCGCGACGAGCTGACCACCTACACCGACGCCGGCGTGCAGGTCGTGGCCATCAGCACCGACCCGGTCTTCAGCCTCAAGGCCTTCAAGGCGCAGGAGGGCCTCGAGTTCCCGCTGCTGTCGGACTTCTGGCCGCACGGGGCCACCGCGCAGGCCTACGGCGTGTTCAACGACAAGGCCGGGATGGCGCTGCGCGGCACGTTCCTCGTCGACGCCGAGGGGAAGATCGCCTTCGCCGAGGTCAACCAGCCCGGTGACGCCCGCGAGCAGTCCGGCTGGAAGGACGCCGTCGCGGCGCTGGCCGCCTGAGCGGGATCCCCGCTCAGGGCCTCTACCCTGGGCGGGCGGGGCGCGTAGCTCAGCGGGAGAGCTCTCGCCTTACAAGCGAGCGGTCGCAGGTTCGATCCCTGCCGCGCCCACCCACACCCGCGATCCCGGCGCGCCAGTTCGCGCCCGTCGTCGACCTGCGGTTCTCCCGCGCCCGTCGAGACAGCCGCAGGTCGACAACGGGCGGCGTCGACGTGGCCCCGTGTCGACCTAGGACCCCCGTTGACGGCGTTCCTCGTGCACTGCCGGTCCTGCACAGGCAGCAGTGCACGAGGAACGCCCGCGATGCGGGGGTGTGGCGGCGTCGAGCCCGCGTCAGGCCGCGGCGGCGGCCGCGGAGGAGGGCAGCGGGACGTCGGCGCGCGGGAAGCACGGGCGCAGCGCCAGCGGCGAGCGGAACGGGCGCCAGGTCCCCTCACGCTGGGCCAGCCGGTCGGCCACCGCGTAGATGACCGCCGGGTGGTGCCCCATGCCCAGGTGACTGGCGTACACGGCGACGTTCTCCGCGGTGGGGGAGAGGCGGTCGAGGCACGCCTGCCACGGCACGATGCCGTCGTGGTGCGAGTAGATCGACGTCGAGGGCACCGGCAGCGGCGTCGACTCGGTCTCCAGCGGCAGCGCGCGCCGCTCGACGTGCAGGTGTGAGTACCGCTCGAACACCTTGTGCGCGCGGGTCTGGTCGTCGCGCTGCAGGGCGAACGGGCTGCCCAGGGTGATCACCTGGCGCACCGACTCGGGCGTCTTGCGGGCCAGGTCGCGGGCGAAGATGCCGCCCAGGCTCTGGCCGATGAGGCTGATCGGGCGGCCGTACCGGTCGCTGAGGTCGGAGATCCGCTGCGCCATGCCCTCGACGCACTCGGCGGTCGGGCCGATGTTGCGGCCGAGCCGCCAGCCGTGCACGCGGTACCCGAGGCGGCGCAGCGTGCGGCGCAGGGTCACCGTGGACATGTCGTCGGCCATCAGGCCGGGCAGCACGAGCACGGGGTGCCCGTCGCCCGCGGGGAGCCGGGACAGCAGCGGCCGCGCGGCCAGGTAGAGCCCGTAGTCGCCGCACGCGCGGCCGACCTCGGTGAGGTACAGCGGCAGTGCCGGCTGCTCGTACTGGTGTCCCGACACGTCGTCCTCCTCGCCCGTGGCCGCGGTGCCACGCGTCCGCTCCGGTACCACTCTCGGCAGCCGGTCACACCTGACTGCCCCTCCGGGAGCCGTCACCGTGACCGGAGTGTGTCCTCCGCCACACCCACCACAGGGGTCCCGCTGCGCGCTCCCCCCGGTCGTGCAACCGTCGGGGCGAGCGGGCGCGGACGCGCCACCGAGCAGGGAGGACCGGCACGTGGAGCAGGCACCGGGGACCAGCCGGACGATCGACCTCGGGGGGCCGGTGCACGTCGTCGACCACGGCGGGCTCGACGGCGGCCCCGCCGTCGTCCTGGTGCACGGCCTCGGCGGCTCGCACGGCAACTGGGACCTGCTCGCGCCGCTCCTGACGCCGTCGGCCCGGGTGTGGGCGCTGGACCTGCCCGGCTTCGGCCGCAGCGAGCCCGGCGAGCGGCGGACGACGGTGCAGGCCAACGTCGGCGTGCTGCAGCGCTTCCTGCGCGAGGTGGTGGGGGAGCCGGCGGTGGTGGTCGGCAACTCGATGGGCGGGATGGTCTCGCTGTTCACCGCGGCGGCCTCGCCGGACGCCGTCCGCGCGCTGGTGCTGCTCGACCCCGCGCTGCCCGGCGGCCGCCGCCGGCTGGACCCGCTCGTGGCGGCCACCTTCGCGCTCTACGCCGTCCCCGGGGTGGGGGAGCGGTTCCTGCACCTGAGGCGGGTCCGGTCGACGCCGCTCACCCGGGTGCGCGCGATGCTGCAGCTGGTCGGCGTCGACCCCGACGAGCTGCCCGCGCCGGTGGTCGACCGCGCGGTCACCCTGCTCGAGCAGCGCGAGGACGTCGCCGGGATGGACCGGGCGTTCCTCACCGCGGCGCGCTCGCTGCTGTGGATCCTGCTCGACCCGCGCCGCTACCGGGGCGCGATGGCCCGGGTGACCGCGCCGGTCCTCCTGGTGCACGGCGACCGCGACCGGCTGGTGTCGGTGGAGGCCGCGCGCCAGGCGGCGCGGGACAACCCGGGCTGGCGCTACGAGGAGCTGGCCGGGGTCGGGCACGTGCCGCAGCTGCAGGTGCCCGACCGCCTGGCCGGCCTCGTCCTGTCCTGGCTCGGGGAGGTCGCCGTCAGCGGCTCCGCAGCTCGGTCTTGAGCACCTTCCCGCTCGGGCCCTTGGGCAGCTCGTCGATGACGGTCACCTCGCGCGGGTACTTGTAGGCGGCCAGCCGCTCCTTGCAGAACGCGACGACGTCGGCGGGCTCCGCCGCGGCGCCGGGCCGCAGGCTGACGAAGGCGACGACCTCCTCGCCGAGCCGCTCGTCGGGGCGCCCGATGACGGCGGCCTCGCGGATCGCGGGGTGCTCGTGCAGGACCTCCTCGATCTCGCGCGGGTAGACGTTGAAGCCGCCGCGGATGACCAGGTCCTTCTTGCGGTCGACGATGTAGAAGAAGCCGTCGTCGTCCTGGTAGCCGAGGTCGCCGGTGTGGAACCAGCCGCCCCGCATGGCCTCCGCGGTGGCCTCGGGCCGGCCGAGGTAGCCCTTCATGACGTTGTGGCCGCGCAGCACGATCTCGCCGACGTGCTCCGGCCCCCGCGGCAGCTCGGCGTCCTGGCCGTCGACGACGCGCACCTCGCAGCCCCACAGCCGCTTGCCGATCGACATCACGCGGCGCTCCTCGGCGCTGCGGTTGAAGGTGGCGATCGCGCAGGTCTCCGACAGGCCGTAGCCCTCGAGGATCGTCGCGGGGTAGGCCGCCTCGAACCCCTTG
This sequence comes from Geodermatophilus sp. SYSU D01119, assembly GCF_054049975.1. NCBI lineage: Bacteria > Bacillati > Actinomycetota > Actinomycetes > Geodermatophilales > Geodermatophilaceae > Geodermatophilus > Geodermatophilus sp. SYSU D01119. The sequence continues at coordinate 26,174 of NZ_JBJGYL010000022.1, forward strand.
ATGACCTCGCCGGGGATGGACGCGCCGCCGGAGACGCAGATGCGCAGCGCGGAGACGTCGCGGCCGGTGAGGTCGGCGTGCACCAGGGCCACGAACATCGTGGGCACGCCGCAGAACACCGTCACCCGGTGCTGCTCCATCGCGTCGAGGACCGCCCCGACGTCGAAGCGCGGCACCAGCACCAGCGTCGCGGCCGAGCGGACGGCGCAGTTCATCACGCTGGACAGGCCGAAGACGTGGAACAGCGGCAGGACGGCCATGCTGACGTCGTCCTCGCGGTAGGCGAAGGTCTCCGCGGCCACCGACGCGGCCATGTAGGCCTGGAAGTGGGTGAGCTCGGCGCCCTTGGGCCGGCCGGTGGTGCCGCTGGTGTAGATGACGACGGCGGTGTCCTCGGGGGACATCTGCTCCACCTCGGCCGGGTCCGCACCCGCGCCGCCGGCCACCAGCGCGTCGAACGGCGTCGTGTCCGGGGGAGCCGCGCCCTGCCCGGCCGACACCACCCACACCGGGACCCCGCCCGCCTCGGCCGCGCCCTTGACCGCCTCGTCGGCGAAGGCGTCGAAGGTGACCAGCGCCTTCGCCCCGCTGTCGGAGAGGTGGTAGGCCACCTCGGGCGCCTTGAGCAGCGGGTTGAGCGGGACGAGGGTCATCCCGGCCTTGAGCGCGCCGAAGTAGGCGAGGACGAACTGCGGCACGTTGGGCAGCTGGAGCGCGACGGAGTCGCCTCGCCGCAGCCCGGCCGCGCGCAGCCCGGCGGCCACCTGACCGGACAGGACGTCGACCTGGCGGTAGGTGAGCGTCGTCGGGCCGATGAGCAGCATCGGTTTGTCCGGCGAAGCGAGGGCCGACTCGCGGAGGATCGTGGCGAGGTTGAAGCTCATGGCCGCTCCTGGGCTGTGACCGGTGACACACCGGTCCAGTACCGCCCCGGCGGCGTCTCACACCTCGCCGACGCGTCCCCGGCGCGGCGTCAGCCCCGGCCCAGCGCCACCACCTCGTCGAGGCCCGCCTGCAGGTCGGCGACCAGCCCCGCCGGGTCGGTCACGGCGGCCGCGTCGAGGTTCATGCCGATGCAGCACTGGGTCTCGTGCGACAGCAGCGTGATCATCGCGGCGCAGCCGGGCAGCGGGCCGAACGGGAACATGCGGGTGATCCGCGACCCGGCGATGTAGACCGGGTGCGCGACGCCGGGGACGTTGGAGATCTGGACGTCGTTGGCGCTGGTCAGCCGCCCCGACACCGCGCCGATCACCGGCGCGGGCAGCCAGCTGAGCGTGGGCGCGAGCAGGTCGTTGAGCACGCCGGAGCCGCTGTCGCCGCGCACGGAGAGGACGAACTCCCGGATCGCCCGGATCCGGGCGGCCGGGTCGGCCTCCTCCAGCGGGGCGGGGAAGCGGGCGCCGGTGAACCGGTTGCCGCCCTCGGGCGCGTCCTGTGAGCGCAGGCTGATCGGGATGCCGACCGTCAGCGTGCCCAGCGGCGCGCCGTGGCGCTGGTGGTAGCGGCGGAACCCGCCGACCATCGCGGCGAGGAAGCCGTCGTTGAGCGAGCCACCGGCCGCCTTCGCGCCGGCCTTGAGGTCGGCCAGCGGCACCTCGAGCACCTCCAGGTGCCAGCCGCCGCCGCGCGGGGCGAGCAGGTCCGACCCGGGTCCCGGCGGCTGCAGCGTGCGCGAGGCCGAGCGCGCCGAGCCCAGCGCGGAGGTCACGACCTCCCACGGCCGGGCGCCGGAGGTCAGGGCCTCGACGCCGCGCCGCAGCACCGCGAGCGGCGCCGAGCGGGCGGTGCCGACCAGCTGCTCGGTGAGCAGGCCGGTGCGGGAGACGTCGTCGCCGGGCAGCGGCACCGGCGGCTCGGGCCGCACCGGGTCGTGCTCGGCGGTACGGCTTTGCAGCTTGCCCATGAGCTGCACGGCGCCGAGGCCGTCGGTGGTGCTGTGGTGGGTCTTGACGACGTAGCCGGCCCGCCCGTCGGCCAGCCCCTCGACGTACAGCACCTGCCACAGCGGGCGGTCGCGGTCCAGCGGCGCGGAGACGAACTCCCCGACGACGTCGAGCAGCTGCCGCATCGAGCCCGGCTCCTCCAGCCGCACCCGGTGCACGTGCGCGTCGAGGTCGAGCTCGTCGACGGTCACCCAGCGCGGCGTGCCGATGCCCAGCGCCGGCTCGACGACGCGCTGGCGCATCCGCGGCACCATCCGCGAGGCCCACTCGTGCGCCGCGCGCAGCCGCTCCCAGTCCGGCGCCGGGTCCAGCAGCTCCAGGAGGGCGACGTTGGCGCGCAGCCGCGGGTCCGCCACCTCCGCGCGCCACATCGCCGTCTCCAACGGGTTCATCTCCGGCGCGCTGCCCCAGTCCAGCGGGGTGGCGGGCACCGCGGCCGGCTGCCCGGCCGTGGGCTCCTCGCTGACCACCGGGCGCTCGGCGCGGCCGCCCCAGTCGGCCAGCGTGCGCACGTAGAGGTCGTGCACCTCGGCCACCCGGTCGCCGATCTCCTCCGCCGTCCAGCCCTCGGTGGGGATGGGCGGCAGCACGCGCACCTGCACGACGCCGGGGGAGACCGTGGTGGCCCCGCGCCACATCAGCTCGCCGGTGTTGCGCAGCACGATCGGCACGATCGGCACGCCGGCCTGCATGGCGACGTGGAACGCGCCTTTCTTGAACGGGCCGAGTGTCGGGGTGACCGACCGGGTGCCCTCGGGGGCGATGACCAGCGAGATGCCGTCGCGCAGCCGCTGCACCGCGGGCTCGAGCGCCTTGCGGGCCTGCCCGGAGTCGGCGCGGTCGACGAACGCGACGTCGGCGAGGCGGAAGGCCAGGCCGAAGCCGGGGGTGTTGGCCAGCTCCTTCTTCGCGACGGCGGTGAAGCCCCCGCGCAGCATCTTGGCGAGCACCAGCACGTCGAGCTGGCTCTGGTGGTTGAACAGGAACACCGCCGGGCGGGTGGCCAGGTGCTCGGCGCCCTGCACGTCGAGCCGGACGCCGGCGATCGCGCTGCCGAGCTCGCCGGCCAGCGTGATGCCGAGGTCGACGGCCTCGCGCCGCGAGCCGCCGAGCGCGCCGACGGCGACGCCGGTGGCGAAGCCGCCGAGCATGCCGCCGATGCCGGCGACGGTGCGGGCGAGGTCGACCGGCGAGGTGCTGCCGCGGCGGCGGAAGCGGGCCACCGGCCACGAGTAGTGCCGCGCGGCGGCGGTGAGCCCGCGGCCGGGGTTGAGCGCGCGGGCCCGCCCGACGGTGCGCAGGAAGGGCACGTCCTCGTCGCCGTTGGAGTAGGCGTAGCTCTGCAGCAGGTCGATGCCGTGCTCCTCGGCGAAGGCGCGCACGGCGGCGGCCTTGCCCTTGCGCCACAGCAGCGGACCGCCGGGCCGGCCGGTGCACACGCCGTCGACGATCTCCACGGGGGAGACGAGCACGTGCTCGACGCCGAGCGCGCGGGCGGCCGGCTCGACCTGGAAGCGGGTGGCCGAGGAGGCCAGGACGACGGTGTGCCCGGCGTTGAGGTGCGCGGTGACCAGGCGCCACGCCTCCGGGTACAGCGACCCGGCGATGCCCTGCACGAACAGCCGCTCGCCGAGCTCGACGAGCTCGTCCTCGCTGCGCCCGGCCCAGGCCCGCATGCCGGCCACGGTGAACCGCTCGAAGTCCTCCTCCGTGGTGACCCCGCGCAGGCCGTTGAGCAGCAGCTCGCCCAGGGAGTTCGGCGTCACCTCCAGCGAGCTCAGGTGGTGGCGGGCGAACGCGGCGAGCGAGTAGCCGTCGATGACGGTGCCGTCGAAGTCGAAGAACGCGCCGACCCGAGGCCCCGGCGGTGCGGCCTCCACGTCCGCGACCAGCTGTTCCTCGGTCCAGACGTTCGTCCGGGCCATGGCCGCGGCCTGCGCGCCCAGCCCGCCGGCCGGCGTCTGCTCGCCGTCCGTCACGGCTCCACCCCCACGTTCTCCCGCCGCGCCGCGGCGTCCAACTCGTCGATCACTCCTACTCGGCTCACGACGTCCCGCACTTGAGCGGCCCACTCCTGGCGGCGGCGGGCCAGCTCCTCCCGGCCGGGGTCGACGAGGTCGAGGTTGGCGGCCAGCTGCAGCGCGCTGGCGAACAGCTCGCGGGAGAGCGACTCCGGCCCGTGCAGCCGGCCCTGCAGCAGCATCTGCTGACCCACGCCGCTGCACTCGGCGAGGAAGTCGGCCTGCACCACGGGCGTGCGCGGGTCGCGGGCGGCCAGCCGCTCGGCGACGACGAGCTGCGCGTCGACGAACGAGCGCAGCACCCGGTGGGCCAGCAGCAGCGGCGCCCGGCAGAGCACCTCGCGCCCGTCGGCGGTCTCCCAGTGCGGGTCGAGCCGCTCGAGCTCGGCGGTCAGCCGCTCCCGGTAGGCCTCGCGCTCGGGGAAGAAGAACTCGAACTCCAGCAGCTTGCGCAGCCGGCCCGCCTCCTCCCAGCGGTCGACCGGGTCGCGGAGCATGACCAGCTCGGCGATCGCCCGGTCGACGACGTGGTGGATGGCGCTGTTGCGGTAGAAGGCCGCGACCAGGTGCTGGCCCCGCTCGATGGCGTAGACCGGCTCCTCGCCGCCCTCGTACACGGTGACGACGCCCTGCTGGGCGAGGGCGCCGAGCACGTGCCGCACGCCGCGCGGGGTGTGCAGCGCGGCGCCGGAGTGCGGCCGGCCGGTCTCGGTGAGGTAGGCCAGCAGCGGCTCGAGCACCCGCTGCACCTGCGCGAGGGTCAGCGCCCGGTCGCGGACGCCGAGCAGCGCCAGGGTCACCAGCGCCGTCGCCGTCGCCGGGGTGACGGAGTTGATGCCGACGGCGACCTGGAAGGCGACCTTCTGCAGGGTGAGCCGGCGGGCGTCGGGGTCGGCCGGGTCGGCGCCGCCGCGCAGCGCCGCGGCCAGCGAGATCGGCTCGGCGAAGCCGACGTGCACCGTGCCCAGCGGGGTGCTCACCTGCTCGCGGATGTAGGAGGCCATCCACGACAGGCCCTCGCCGCGCTTGGCCGCGCCGCCCTGCTCGGCGGCCATGCCGGTGACCTCGCGCAGCTGGTCGTAGGTGATCGAGACGGGGACGACGTAGGCGTCCTCCACCCGGCCGCGCTCGACGGCGTCGGCGACGAAGCGCAGCAGCCCGTGGCGCGGCGGGCGCAGCTTGCCGGTGCGCGACCGGCCGCCCTCCATGTACCACTCGAGGTTGAACCGCTTGGCCAGCAGGAACGCGAAGTACTCCCGGACGGCGAGCTTGTAGACCTGGTCGTCGCCGAAGCTGCGGCGGATGAACACCAGCCCGGCGCGCTTGGCGATCGGGCCGACCGGCCAGAAGCGCAGGTTGTCCCCGCCGAGGACGTGGTTGCGCGGGAAGTCGTGGGCGGCGAGGACGTCAGCGAGCACGAGCGGGTCGACGTAGGAGCGGTGGCTGGGCAGGAACACCAGAGGGTGCCGGCGGTTGAGCTCGCGCAGGTCGTCGAGGCGGGCGGTGTCGGCCTGCACGTCCCACGCGCGGGCGTGCACCGGCCGCAGCAGCCCGGTGAACAGCTCGACGGCGACGGGGTCCATCGCGGCGACCAGCCCGCGCAGGTCCTCGACCGCCTCGGCGAGGACCTCCTCCTCGGGGCGCTCGAGCCGGTCGGCGAGCGCCGCCACCTCGGCCCGGAACTCCGGGCTGTACTGGATGGCCTCGGCCACGTGCCGGGGCACCTTGGCCCGGTCGCCGACCACGAGCCGCTCGGCGCGGTCGAGGGCCAGGGCGGCCTGGTGGGCGACGAACGCGGCGAGGTCGCCGGTGCCGTCCCACCGCTCCCGCAGCTCGGCGACGGTCGCGGGCTCGGCGACGACGACGCGCGCCCGGTCGGGGTCGCGGCGCAGCGCGGCGGCCTGCAGCGCCGTGGGCGGGCGGCGCAGCAGGGAGGGGCGGGCGTCGTGCAGCCGGCTGCGGGCGCTGCGCCGGCGGGAGGCCGCCGAGGGACGCCGGGAGGCCCAGGCGACGCGCACCGCCGTCACCACGGTGTCGGGAGAGGCGTCGGCGAGCGGGCCGGCCAGGGCCTCGCCGCGCAGCGGCAGCACCGTGGCGCGGTCGGGGTCGGCGGGCAGCGCGTCGGCCACCAGCCGGCGCTCCACCTCGCTGCCCGCGTCGGTCAGCACGATCAGCGGGACGTCGGTGTCCAGCGGCGGGGTCATGCGCACCTCTCTCCGGGGATCACCCGGGATCGCTCGTTGCTGCACGCTTCGTGTCGACGGCCGGCGGCAGCTCCGGGGACGCCCGGGGGACGCCGAGCCTGCCGGTCCGGCGCCGCGGGGAGAAGGCCCCTCACCCCGGGCCCGTCACCCGGAACGCAGGGTGGCCCGCAGCGCCTCCAGGCCGGAGTAGTTCGGCCGCCAGCCGAGCTGCTCGCGCGCCTTGGTGGTGTCCATGATCGCCGGGTGGCTCGCCGCCTCCACCCACTCGGCCACCGGCGGCAGGAACGGCAGCCGCGCCACGGCCCGGGCGGCGAGCTGGGCCGGCGCCGCGGGGAGCGGCAGCGGGAGGGCTCCGTACTCCCGGGCGACGTCGGCGGCGGTCAGCACGCCGTCGCCGGCGATGTTGTAGGCCCCGGGCGGGCCGGCGGCGACCACGCACTGCAGCAGCGCGGAGCCGACGTCGTCCTCGTGGATGAACTGCAGCGGCAGCGCGGGCACCGCCACCGGCACCGGGACGGGCAGCCGGCGGGTGGACTGCTCGGCCAGCCGGCGGCCCAGCGGGGCCAGCGGGCCCGGGAGCACGTCCTTGGCGCCGACCGTGTGCGGGCCGAGCACCACCGGCGGGCGCAGCAGGTACAGCCCGACCTCCGGGTGCCTCGCCGACTCCTCCTGGAGCAGGTGCTCGAGCTCGGCCTTCTCCTGGGCGTAGAACAGCCGCGACGCCGGCCGGACGGGCCACTCCTCGGTCATGCCGACCGGGTTGTCGGGGTGGAACCCGTAGGCGGCCACCGATGAGGCGTAGACGAACCGGCGGGCGCCGGCGGCCGCGGCGGCCCGGAAGGCGTTGAGCGTGCCGTCGACGTTGATCGCCCGGGTGGTCTGCCGGGAGGCGTTGCCGGTGATGAGGAACGCCAGGTGGACGACGACGTCGGCGCCGGCGAACGCCTCCCGCAGCGCCTCGGCGTCGCGGACGTCACCCTGCCGGTACTCCATCTTCGTCCAGCCGCGGGCGGCCGGGTCGAAGGGACGGCGGGCGATGCCCACGACCCGGCGCACCCGGTCGTCGGCCTGCAGCAGGGGCACGAGGCCCTCGCCGAAGGTCCCCGTGGGGCCGGTGACGGCGACGGTGAGGTCGTTCTGGGGAGCGGTCACGACGGTTCCGCTACCCGACCCCTCCGGAGGTGAACCGGGTCACCGGCCGGCCGCCGCGGGCTGCGCGGAGGCCAGGCCGACCAGCTCGTCGATGCCCCGGCGGATGCCCTCCGACAGCACGTCGACGTCGGGGAAGGCGTCGAAGTCGGCGTTGATCCCGAAGGTCATCGAGTCCAGGTAGCTGAAGATGCCGATCGAGATCCGGGTGCCGCCGCCGATGGGCACGTAGGGGTGTGCCGACACCATCCGCTTGCCGAGCACGTACAGCGGCACGCGCGGACCGGGGACGTTGGTGGTCACCGCCTGGCACCACAGCTGCCCGGCCTGGGCCGCCGCCCGCACGCCGAGCGCGAGCAGCGTCGGGGCCATGTAGTCGCCCATCGCGATGATCGAGCGGGCGTCGACGGCCTGCATCGTCTTCTTGTACTCGTCCATCTGGCGCCGGATGGCCGCGAGCCGGGCCACCGGGTCGGGCTCGCCCACGGGCAGGTCGACGAAGACCGCCGTCACCTGGTTGTTCAGCGAGCCGCGCTCGTCGGCCCGGCGCACCGAGATCGGCACCATGGTGCGCACGACGGTGTCGCCGCCCAGCGCGCCGCGGCCCTGCAGCAGGTCGCGGAAGCCGCGCGTGATGGCGGTGAGGACGACGTCGTTCACGGTGCCGCCCAGCCCGGCGCGGGCCGCCTTGATCTCCCCGAGCTCCGCGTCCGACCAGGCCCAGCGCCGGTGTGGGCCGATCGGGCCGGTGAGCGTGCGGGCGAGCGGGGTGAGCGCCTGGCGGGCGAGCGTGGGCAGGCTCGCGGCCGCGGCCCGGGCGCTGCCGACGAGGCTCTTCGCGCCGTGCGACACGGCCTCCGGCCCGGGCAGCGAGGTGAGCTGGCGCAGCGGCGCGGTCACCGTCTCGGCCACCGCACCCGCGGCCATGGCCAGGCCCGAGGGGCTGCGCTGCGGCGACCAGTCGCGCGGCGCGGGGTGCTCGGCGTTCGGGTCGAGGTCGAACATCACCTGCATCAGGTCGGTGCCGGCGATGCCGTCGACCATGCAGTGGTGGACCTTGGAGATGATCGCCCACTGGTCGTCCTCCAGGCCCTCGACCAGCCACACCTCCCACAGCGGCTTGGCCAGGTCCAGGCGCTGGCCGAGCACGCGGCCGGCCAGGTTGCGCAGCTGCTCGGGGCCGCCGGGCTTGGGCACCGCGGTGTGCCGCACGTGGTAGAGGATTTGGAAGTGCGGGTCGTCGACCCACAGCGGCCGGCCCAGGTTCAGCGGCACCTCGCGCACCCGCTGCCGGTAGCGGGGCACCTGCGGCATCTTGCTCAGCAGCAGCCGCACCAGGTCGCCGTAGGAGGGCGCCGGGCCCTCGAAGACGGCCACGGACCCCACGTGCAGCGGCGCGTTCTCGGTCTCCGCGTAGTAGAAGCCGGCGTCGGTGGCGCTCAGGCGGTCCACGGTCGCTCCTTCGCTGGTCGGGACGGTTCCGTCCGGTCCTGTGTCCCGGGGCCGGACGGCGTAACCCCCGTGCTGTGGTGGCGGCCACAGTAGGACGGCGCGCGGTCAGCCCGCCCGGCGGGCGTCCCCGGCGGCCACCCGGTCGAGCAGGGCGACCAGCGCCTCGTCGACCACGGACGTGCGGGTCAGGTTGACGCTGTGCCCGGCCCCCGGGACGACGACGAGCTCGCAGCCGGGCCCGAGCAGCTCGGCCAGCCGGCGGCCGTGCGCGGCCGGGGTGAGCCGGTCGTACTCGGCGGCCACGACGGTCGTGGGCACCCGCCCGAGCACCGGCAGCGCCGCGGTCTCGTCGTGGTCGAGGAAGGTGCCGTAGAAGGCCATGGTCACCGTCAGCGGCGTCTCCTCGAGCATGTCCTGCACCACCCGCACGGCCTCCCGCGTCGCGTCGTCGCGGCCGAAGAGGTACTTGCGCATGGCCCGGCGGCCGAGCCGGGTGCCGCGGCGGCGGTGGCGCTCGAGGAACGGGGCCAGCAGCCGCAGCCACCACAGGTAGAGGGGGAGCAGGTGCAGCCGGCGCAGGAGCGTCACGGCCGCGCCGAGCAGGCCCTCCGCGACGAGCCCGCCCGCGGAGGTGGCCAGCAGGAACGCGCCGACGACGCGGCCGCCGATCTCCTGCGGCCGCTGCCGGGCGTAGGCCATGACGGTCATGCCGCCCATCGAGTGCCCGGCCAGCACCACCGGCCGGCCCGCGGGGACGACGGCGTCGAGGACCTGGCCGAGGTCGCGGGCGGTGCGGTCGATGGTCGCCGTCGTCGGGTCGGCCCAGCTCGACCGACCGTGGCCGCGGTGGTCCCACAGCACCAGCCGGGCGCGGTCGCGGACGGCCTCCCGCTGCAGCTGCCACTCGCCGAGCCGGGCGGTGAAGCCGTGGCAGAACACGACGGTGACCGGCGCGTCCTCGGGGCCGTCGAACTCCACGTGCAGCTCGACGCCGTCGTCGGTGCGGACGGTGCGGGAGCCCGGCGGCGGGGGGCCGCCGGTGCCCGGGACGATCGGGATGCGGGGGGCCGGGACCCGGGTCCGGCGGCGGCGCGGCATCCGTCCATGACAGCGCAGCCGCCCGCGACCGGCGACCGGGGAGCCGTTGTCGCTACAAGGGCCCCTCAGTCGCCGGGGGCGGCCGTCTCGGGGCGGCGGCCGGGGGCGGCGTCGCGCACCAGCCGGCGGGCGGCGTCGACCTCCCGGGCGACGGGGGCCAGCACGCCCTCCGCGTGGATCTCGGCGTCGTCGGGCGGGCGGTGCGCGCGGACGTCGTCCTCCAGCTCGCGCAGCGCCCGCCGCAGCACCGCCACCTGCGCCGGGTCCGGTGCCTGCCCGCCGTGCCGGACGGCGATGACGGCCTCGGTGACGGCGTCGGCCGTCCGCTCCAGCTGCACGATCACCGGCCACCAGGCGCCCGCGCGGGTGCTGATCGGTGGCGGCTCGGCCAGCCGGCGTTGCAGCTGGGTGTGCAGCTCGGTGAGCGCCCGGTAGGCGCGCCGGCGCGCCCGCCGCCGGACCACGGCGTCCCCGCCGAACGCCGCGCCGACGAACTCGTCGAGGGCGAGGGCGGCCGCGCGCATCGCCTCGTCCAGCGGCGCCCGCCAGGTCTGCGGCCACAGCAGGTAGCCCGCGACCAGCACGATCGCGCAGCCGATGAGGGTGTCCACCAGGCGCGCGCCGACCAGCCCGGGCCCGCCCGGCACGGCGAGGTCGAGCAGCAGGATGATCACCGGCGTCTGGAACACCGAGAACAGGCCGAAGTTGGCGCCCCGCGCCCACGGCAGCAACCCCGCGCCGACGGCCATCGCGGCGACCACCCAGGCGTCGCCGGGCAGCACCGACAGCAGCAGCGAGCCGATGAGGACGCCGAGCAGCGTGCCCGCGCCGCGCTGCACCGCGCGGGTGAACACCGACCCGAAGTCGGGCTTGAGCACGATCGCCACCGTGAGCAGCACCCAGTAGGGCCGCTCGATCGGCAGCAGCTGGCGGGCGACCTCGGCGATCGTCATGCACAGCACGAGGCGCAGCGCGAAGTCGCGGGTATCGGGGCTGCCGAGGGTGCGGTCGGCGACGTCGCGCAGCCGCTCGCGCCACGGCGGGCGGTCCTGCGGCACGGCGGCGCCGGCCCGCTCCTCGGGGTCGCCGACCACCGCCCACGCCAGCCGCACCCCGTGCCGGACGGCCCGCTGCTGCGGCGCGCCGTCCTCCAGCGCCGGCGGCCGTTCGGCCGGCAGCTCGCGGGTGCCGGTGACGGCCGCGGCCAGCGCGTGCACCGCGGTGACGTCGTGCGGGTCGGCGTGCACGCCCGCCCGGGCGGAGGCGACGGCGGCCTCCACCAGCGGCGCGGTGGCGTTGAGGACGCCGGCCAGTTCCGAGAGCTCCCGGTTGCGCCCGGCGGCGAGGCTGCGGGTGCGGATCACGCGGTCGTAGGCGGCGTTGAGCGCGGTGGTGAGCTCCCGCCGGGCGTCGTCGGTGCCCTCGGTGCCGACGGCGGTGAGCAGCCCCGCGATCCAGGTGAGGACGGCGGCCACCGCGGTGCGGTCGGGGTCGGCGGGCTCGGTGGCGGCCTGCACGAGCGTCGCGAGCGTCGCCCACGCCGCGCCCGCGGCGAAGAACGCCACCTCCGCCCAGGCCGGCAGCGAGGTGACCAGGCCGGAGGCCAGCGCGGTGTAGACGAGCAGCTGCAGCGCGCCCAGCGACATCGCGGAGTTGACCGCGCTGATCAGCGCCGCGGCGAGCGCGAGCAGGGCGACCACCAGGACGGGCAGCACCCCGCCGCCGCTGGCGAACTGCCCGGCCACCAGGCCGACGGCGCCGAAGCCGACCGCGGCCGCGGTGCGGCGCAGCCGGTCGCGCAGCGGCCCGCCCTGCGGGGCGAGGGTGGCGGCGAGCGCGCCGGTGGTGCCGAAGACGCCGGCGCCGAGCGCGTGCGGCCCGCCGACGACGAGCGCCACGGCCAGCGGCGCGGGCACCGCGACGGCGAAGCGGGCGACGTCGCGCCACGGCACCGGCGGCGGCGAGGTGCGCACCAGCTCCTCGAGCCACGCGGGTGCGCGCAGCGACCTGTCCGCCACGGGGCCGAGCCTGCCACCCGGGGACGGGTGGGCCCGAGTCGCGGATGATCAGGTGGGCTGATCGTGTCGCGTCCTGGCTCACCGCCGACGGTGAGCCAGGACGTCCCACGCTGAGCCAGGACGCCGGCGGCGCCACAGCCGCGTCGGACGGCTGGCGCGGTCGCCCGCCCTCGAGGCCCCGGCGCCGGTCGGCTGCTCGCCCTCCTGCCGGCGTCCCCCGACCGGCCCGGCCTCTAGGGTCGGCGGCCGTGACCGCCACCCTGGGCGAGGTCGTCGCCGCGCTGGAGGCCCGCTACGACCCGGCGCTGGCCGAGGGCTGGGACGCCGTCGGGCTCGTGTGCGGCGACCCGGACGAGCCGGTCGAGCGGGTGCTCGTCGCCGTCGACCCGGTCGCCGCCGTCGTCGACGAGGCCGTCGCCGCCGGGGCGCAGCTGCTGGTCACCCACCACCCGCTGTTCCTCACCGCGGTGCACGGCGTCCCCGCCGACGACCCGAAGGGGCGGCTGGTGCACCGGCTCGTCCGCGCCGGGTGCGGGCTGTTCGTCGCGCACACCAACGCCGACCGCGCCGCCGACGTCGGCGTCAACGACGCGCTGGCCGCCGTCCTCGGGCTCACCGGCGCCCGGCCGCTGGAGCCGGTGGCGCCGGGCTCGCGGCAGGGGCTGGGCCGGGTGGGGGAGCTGCCGCGGCCGACCACCCTCGCCGGGTTCGCCGCGCACGCCGCGGCGGTGCTGCCCGCCACCGAGGGCGGCGTCCGCGCGGCCGGGGACCCGGACCGCCCGGTGCGCACGGTCGCCGTCTGCGGGGGCAGCGGCGGCTCGCTGCTGCCGGCCGCCGCGGCCGCCGGCGCCGACGTCCTGCTCACCAGCGACCTGCGGCACCACCCCGTCTCGGAGTCCCGGGAGGGCGGGGGACCGGCCTTGTGCGACGTGACACACTTCGCGTCCGAGTGGCCCTGGGTGCCCGTGGTCGCCGACGTGCTGGCCGCGGACCTGTCCGGCCGGGTCGCGGTGTCCGCCTCGCGGGTGCGCACCGACCCCTGGACGGTGCACCGGGCCTCGACGACGGGGAACGACCCGGCCTGACGGGCCGGCGGAGGAGGGGGACCGGATGGCCAGCGCGGTGACACCGCCCGCAGGCGGGCAGGGGAGGGCGGGCGCAGCGCCCGTCCGGAGCGACCGCAGCCCGTGGAACTGGCTGCTGCTGGTGCCGATCGTGGTGCCGCTGCTGGTCCCGCTGTTCAACCGCGTCGAGCCCACGCTGTTCGGCTGGCCGTTCTTCTACTGGGTGCAGCTGCTGTTCGTCGCCCTCGGCGTGCTGACCACGGTGGTCGTCTACCGGGCCACCCGGCGCAGCCCGGCCGACCAGGCCGCCGCCCGCGCCGCGGTCGCGCGGGACAGCGCACCGCGGGACACCGCCGCTCACGACACCACCGCACACGACACCGACCGGGACGGGGGGCGCTGAGCCGTGGACGGGGTCAACGTCGTCGAGCTGTCGATCGTCGTCTTCTTCTTCGTCGTCGTCACGGTGCTGGGGTTCGTCGCCTCGCGCTGGCGGCGCGCGGAGAGCCTCATGCACCTCGACGAGTGGGGCCTGGGCGGGCGCAACTTCGGCACCTGGGTCACCTGGTTCCTGCTCGGCGGTGACCTCTACACCGCCTACACGTTCGTCGCCGTCCCGGCGCTGATGTTCGGCGCGGGCGCGGCCGGCTTCTTCGCCGTCCCGTACACGGTGGTCATCTACCCGCTGGTCTTCCTCGTGGTGATCCGGCTGTGGTCGGTCAGCCACGTGCGCGGCTACGTCACCCCGGCCGACTTCGTGCGCGCCCGGTTCGACTCCCCGGGCATGGCGCTGCTGGTCGCCCTCACCGGGATCGTCGCGACGATGCCCTACATCGCCCTCCAGCTGGTGGGCATCGAGGCGATCCTCAAGGCGATGGGGGTCGAGGGCGAGCTCCCGCTGATCGTCGCCTTCGTCATCCTCGCGCTCTACACCTACAACTCCGGGCTGCGGGCGCCGGCGCTCATCGCGTTCGTCAAGGACACGCTGATCTACCTGACGATCATCGTCGCGGTCATCGTCATCCCGGTGAAGCTGGGCGGCTGGGACGCCATCTTCGGGGCGGCCGAGGAGAAGTTCTCCGCCGGCACCGGCGCCGGGGTGATCCTCCCGGCGACCGGGCAGCTGGGCTACGCGACCCTCGCCCTGGGCTCGGCGCTGGCGCTGTTCCTCTACCCGCACTCGCTCACCGGCGTGCTGGCCGCCAGCAACCGCGACGTCCTCAAGCGCAACATGAGCGCGCTGCCGGTCTACAGCCTGGCGCTCGGCTTCATCGCGCTGCTCGGCTTCATGGCCATCGCCGCCGGCGTCACGCCGATCGGCGAGGACGGCAACACGATCGTGCCGGTCCTGTTCCAGGAGATGTTCCCGAGCTGGTTCGCCGGCGTCGCCTTCGCCGCCATCGGCATCGGCGCGCTGGTGCCCGCGGCGATCATGTCCATCGCCGCGGCCAACCTGTTCACCCGCAACATCTACAAGGAGTTCCTGAAGCGGGACGCCACCCCGCGGCAGGAGGCGCAGGTCGCCAAGATCGTCTCGCTGGTGGTCAAGTTCGGCGCGGTCGCGGCGATCCTGTTCATCGACCCGCAGTTCTCCATCGACCTGCAGCTCATCGGCGGCGTGATCATCCTGCAGACGCTGCCGGCCGTGGCGCTGGGCCTCTACACCCGCTGGCTGCACCGCGGCGGGCTCATCGCCGGCTGGTTCGCCGGCATGGCCTCCGGCCTGCTCATGCTCTACAACATCCCGCGCCTCGGCCCGGACGGCACGGTCGTGCGCGAGCACTTCGGCGGCTCGTCGTTCGCGCTGTCCAAGCTGGGCCTCGACGTGGCCTCCAGCGTCTACACCGGGCTGCTCGCGCTGCTGGCCAACCTGCTGGTCGCCGTGCTGGTCACGGTGGTGCTGCGGGCGATGAAGGTGTCCGACGGCGTCGACGCGACCGCGCCGGCCGACTACACCGCCGAGCGCGAGGACCCGACCTTCCGCGACCTGCCCGACCCGCTGGAGTCCGCCCCGCCCGGAGCGACGGGAGGCGAGACCGCCCGCAGGTAGGTTGAGCGGGTGAAGGCCGACCACTTCGAGCAGCAGAAGCTCCTGGCGCTGGCCGACGAGGACGTCGCGCTCACCCAGCTCGCCCACCGGAAGCGGACGTTGCCGGAGGTCGCCGCCGTCGAGGCGGCCGCGGAGTCCGAGCGCACCTTCGCCGAGGCGGAGGTCCGCGCGGAGACCGAGGTGCGCGACCTCGACCGGGAGCAGAAGCGGCTCGAGGCCGACGTCGACACCGTCCGGCAGCGCGCCGACCGCGACCGGTCCCGGATCGACTCCGGGGCGGCGACGCCGAAGGAGATCACCTCGCTGCAGTCGGAGCTGCAGTCGCTCGCGCGGCGGCAGTCCGACCTCGAGGACCAGGTGCTCGAGCTCATGGAGCGCCGGGAGACCGCCGACGCCGCGCTGGTCGCCGCCCAGACCGGGCGGGCCTCGGCCGTCGCCGACCGCGAGCGGGCCGAGCAGCTGCGCGACGACGCCCTCGCCGACATCGCCGACTCGACCTCGCGGCACCAGGCCGCGCGGGACGAGGTCGCCGGCGGGATCTCCGCCCCGCTGCTGGCGCTGTACGACCGCATCCGCACCCAGACCGGCACCACCGGCGCGGCGATGCTCAAGGCGCGCCAGTGCCAGGGCTGCCGCATCGAGCTCAACGGTCGCGAGCTCGCCGCCGTCCGCAACGCCGACCCGCACGAGGTCGTGCGCTGCGAGAACTGCGGCCGGATCCTCGTCCGCACCGCCGAGTCCGGGCTGTGAGCCGGCGCTTCGTCGTCGAGGCCGACGGCGGCTCCCGGGGCAACCCCGGGCCGGCCGGCTACGGCGCACTGGTGCGCGACGCCGACACCGGGCGGGTGCTCGCCGAGCGTGCCGCCTCGGTCGGGCGGGCCACGAACAACGTGGCCGAGTACGGCGGGCTGGTGGCCGGGCTGCAGGCCGCGCTCGACCTGGACGCGAGCGCCGACGTCGAGGTCCGGATGGACTCCAAGCTCGTCGTCGAGCAGATGTCGGGGCGCTGGAAGATCAAGCACCCGGACATGCAGAAGCTGGCCGTGCAGGCGCGGGAGATCGCCCGGCGGCTGGGCAGCGTCCGCTACACGTGGGTGCCGCGCGCGCAGAACGGCGCCGCCGACGCGCTGGCCAACAGCGCGATGGACGGCCGGCCCGTGCACCGCGACCTCGCCGCCGAGCCCACCGTGGTGGAGGACGACGTCCAGCCGGCCGCCGAGCCCGCACCGCCGGTGACCACGGTGACGCACCTGCTGCGGCACGGGCGCACCGAGCACACCCCCGAGCGGCGCTACAGCGGCCGCAACGACCTGCCGCTGTCGGCCACCGGGCGCGCGGAGGCCGAGGCGGCCGCGGTCCGCGCGAAGGAGCTGGGCATCGAGGTCGTCGTGGCCTCGCCGCTGCGCCGCACGCGGGAGACCGCGGAGGTCGTGGCCGGTGCGCTCGGCCTGCCGGTGGAGCTCGACGACGACCTGGTGGAGCTCGACTTCGGCGACCTCGAGGGCCTGACCGGCGCCGAGGCGCAGCAGCGGCACCCGCTGGCCGCCCGCCGGTTCATGTCCGACGTGACGGTGGCCGCGCCGGGCGGCGAGTCGGTGGCCGACGTGTCCCGCCGGGTGGCCCGGGCGCGGGCGCGGCTGCTCGAGCGGCACGCCGGGAGGACGGTGCTCGTGGTCAGCCACGTCACGCCGATCAAGCTGCTGCTGGCCGCGGGCCTCGGCGTCGGCGACGAGGTCGTGCACCGGGTGTTCCTGGAGGCCGCGTCGCTGTCGACGGTCGCGTGGAGCTCCGACGGCCGCACCTCGGTCCGCGTCGTCAACGACACCGCGCACCTGCGGTAGCCCGAGATCTGCACACTCGGGGCTCTCGCGCGCGCGAGCCCCGAGTGTGCAGATCTCGCGGACTACAGGCGGCCCGCGTCGATGACCCGGGAGAGGAACTGCCGGGTGCGCGGGTGCTCCGGCTCGCCGAGCACCTGCGCCGGCGGGCCGGACTCCAGCAGCACGCCCCCGTCGAGGAAGGCCACCGTGTCGGCCACCTGGCGGGCGAAGCCCATCTCGTGGGTGGCCATCACGATCGTCATGCCCTGCGCGGCCACCTCGCGCACGAGGGCGAGCACCTCGCCGACGAGCTCGGGGTCCAGCGCGCTGGTCACCTCGTCGAGCAGCAGCACCCGGGGGCGGACGGCGAGCGCGCGCACGATCGCCACCCGCTGCTGCTGGCCGCCGGAGAGCCGGTCGGGGTACTCGGCGGCCTTGTCGGCCAGCCCGATCCGCGCCAGCAGCCCGCGCGCCTCCTCGACCGCCTCCGCCGTGGACCGCCCGTGCACGGCGGTCGGCGCGAGCGTCACGTTGTCGAGCACCGACAGGTGGGGGAAGAGGTTGTAGGCCTGGAAGACGACGCCCATCCGCCGGCGCACCCGGTCGGCGTCGACCCGCGGGTCGGTGACGTCCTCGCCGTCGAGCAGCACCTGGCCGTCGTCGACGGTCTCCAGCAGCGACGCGCAGCGCAGCAGCGTCGACTTGCCCGACCCCGACCCGCCGATGAGCGCCACCACCCGGTGCTCGTCGACGGCGAGGTCCACGCCGCGCAGCACGACGTTCGGCCCGAACGCCTTCACGATGTTCCGGAGCTCGAGGACGGTCACAGCAGCGATCCGCTCTGCTGGCGGCGGCGCGCCCGCGCGGTGACGGCGTCGGCCAGCCGGGCCGACGGGACGGCGAGCAGCACGAACAGCAGCCCGGCGACGACGTAGGGCGTGAAGTTGAAGGTCTGCCCGACCTGGATCTGCGCGGAGCGGACGGCGTCGATCGCGCCCAGCACGGAGATCAGGCCGACGTCCTTCTGCAGCGCGACGAAGTCGTTGAGCAGCGCCGGGGTGACCGTGCGCAGCGCCTGCGGCAGCACCACGATCCGCATCGTCTGGCGGTGGGTGAGGCCGAGCGAGCGGGCGGCGGCGCGCTGGCTGGGGTGCACCGACTCGATGCCGGCGCGGAACACCTCGGCCACGTAGGCGGAGTAGACGAGCACGATCGCCGCGGTCCCGAGGACGAACGGCGACGTCGGCACGCCCTGCAGGCCCAGCGCCGGGAACCCGAAGCCGACCAGGTACAGCACGATGATCAGCGGGATGCCGCGGAAGAGGTCGACGTAGACCGTGGCGAGGATCCGCAGCGGCGCCCACGCCGGCCCGCGCAGGGTGCGCAGCGCGGCGGTGCCCAGCCCGACGAGGAGCACGAGCAGCCCGCCGACGACGAGCACCTGCAGGTTCACCAGCAGACCCTCGGCGATCTCCGGCAGCGCGTCGAGCGCGGCCGAGGGCGAGAAGAAGGTGGCCTGCACCCGCGGCCAGCCCGGCGACCGGGTGACCGCGAGGTAGGCGACGACGGCGAACAGCAGCGTCGAGGCCAGCGCGACCAGCGTCGAGCGCCGGGCCCGGCGGGCGCGCCAGGCCCGGCGCTCGAGCTCGAGCGCGCTCGGCGGGGGCAGCGCCCCG
Organism: Geodermatophilus sp. SYSU D01119; assembly: GCF_054049975.1. Lineage (NCBI taxonomy): Bacteria > Bacillati > Actinomycetota > Actinomycetes > Geodermatophilales > Geodermatophilaceae > Geodermatophilus > Geodermatophilus sp. SYSU D01119. The sequence continues at coordinate 44,672 of NZ_JBJGYL010000022.1, forward strand.
CCGGGGAGGACGGTGCTCAGGACAGGACGGGCGCGTCGGCGACGTCGGAGAGCCACTGCTGCTCGAGGTCGGCGAGCGTGCCGTCCTCGCGCAGGGCGTCGACGGCCTGGCTGACGCAGTCGGTGAGCGGGCTGTCCTTGGCCAGGAGCAGGCCGAACTGGTCGCCACCCTCGCCGGAGTCCTCGATCTGGCCGACGATCACGCCGTTGTCGAGCTCGGCGGCGGTGATGTAGAAGGCCGTCGGCAGGTCGACGACGATGGCGTCCACCTGGCCGTTCTGCAGCGCGAGCTTGGCGTCGTCGTTGGTGTTGAACACGACCGGGTCCGTCTCGGGGTCGATCACCGTGGTGAGGACGTCGAGGCTGGTGGTGGCCACCTGGGCGCCCAGGCGCAGGCCGCGCAGCTGGTCGAGGCTCGCGGCGCCGTCGGCCGCGGAGCCGGCGGTGGTGATGACCGCCTGGCTGACCGTGTAGTACGGCGAGGAAAAGTCGACGGCCTGCCGGCGCTCCTCGGTGATGGAGAACTGGTTGATGTCGAAGTCGAAGGGCCGCGGTCCGGGCTGGATGGCGGCGTTGAACGGCACGCGCGTCCAGGTGACGTCGTCCTCGCCGTACCCGAGCTGCTCGGCGACGGCGTAGGCGACGGCGGACTCGAAGCCCTCCCCGTTCTCCGGGGTGTCGTCGACCATCCACGGCTCGTAGGCGGGCTGGTCGGTGGCGATGGTCAGCGTGCCCGGCTCGAGGGTGTCGAGCTCGTCGGGCGTGCAGGCGCCGGTGGTGGCCGAGCCGCTGCCGGAGGAGGCGCCGGCGTCGGTCGACTCCTCCTGCGGCGCGCACGCGACGACCGCGAGCGTGGTGGCGGCGGCCAGGACGAGGGGCAGGGGGCGACGGCGCATGGGGGTCCCTTGACTGAGGTCGGTGCGGCGCGGAGATCGTAGGTCCGGGCCGGGTGTGTCCGGCCTCACCTCGCGTCGTCAACCGATGAGTTGAGGACGGTGGCGTCGTCTGTACCGCAGCGGCTCCGCCGGGGAGCCGGGACGCAGGAGGTGCGCCATGGGCGCGGTGGTGCTGTTCGCGGCGGTGTCGCTGGACGGGTTCGTCGGCCGCGACGACGACATGCCGGGGCCGCTGTTCGAGTGGTACGGCAACGGCGACGTCGAGGTGACCTTCAGCGACCCCGGCCGGCCGTTCCGGGTGACCGCCCCGACGGCGGGATTCCTGCGGGAGTTCGCGTCGCGGGTCGGCGTCATCGTCTGCGGCCGCCGGCTGTTCGACCTCACCGACGGCTGGGGCGGCGTGCCGCCCAACGGCGAGCACGTCGTCGTCGTGACCTCCCGCCCGGCCGACGACTGGCCGCACCGGGACACCGCGCCGTTCTCCTTGGCCCCCGACGTGCCGACGGCGGTCGAGCGGGCGCGGCAGCTCGCGGGCGACCGGGACGTCACGGTGAGCGCCGGCGACGTCGGCGGGCAGGCGCTGCGGGCGGGCCTGGTCGACCGGGTGGTGCTGGCGCAGGTGCCGGTGGTGCTCGGCTCGGGCCGGCCCTACTTCGGCGCGGGCGGCCCGCCGGAGGTCCTGTTCGAGGACCCGCGGGTGGTGCAGGGCAGCCGGGTGACGTTCCTGGTGTACGACGTCCGGCGGTGAGGTCCGGCGGTGAGGTCCGGCGGGAAGGCCCGGCGGGAAGCGGGCCGGGGCGGCCGGCGTTGCACCGGGCACACCCCGGTCCGGCCCCTGACGGCGGGACGGGGACGATGAGCCCCCCGCATCTCCGAGGAGCCCCGTGACCGCGACCATCGCGCCCGCCACCCCCGCCGTCGCCGGCGACGAGCGCACCCTGTCGCCCGCCGAGTACGAGACCTGGGCGGCGGAGGTCCGCCGGCTGGCCGACGAGCGCGGCGCGGTCGTGCTCGCGCACAACTACCAGGTGCCCGAGATCCAGGACGTCGCCCACTTCACCGGCGACTCGCTGTACCTGTCGCGGGTCGCCGCGCAGACCGACGCCCGCGAGATCGTCTTCTGCGGCGTCCACTTCATGGCCGAGACGGCGAAGATCCTCTCGCCGGACAAGACGGTGCTGCTGCCCGACCACGCGGCCGGCTGCTCGCTGGCCGACTCGATCACCGCCGAGCAGCTGCGCGAGTGGAAGGCGCAGCACCCGGGCGCCGTCGTCGTCAGCTACGTCAACACCACCGCCGCGGTGAAGGCGGAGACCGACATCTGCTGCACGTCGTCGAACGCGGCCGACGTCATCCGGTCGATCCCCGAGGACCGCGAGGTCCTGTTCTGCCCCGACCAGTTCCTCGGCGCGCACGTCAAGCGCGTGACCGGGCGGGAGAACATCCACGTGTGGGCGGGGGAGTGCCACGTGCACGCCGGCATCAGCCCGGCCGACGTCCGCGCGCAGGTCGCCGCCCACCCCGACGCGGAGATCCTCGTGCACCCCGAGTGCGGCTGCACCACCTCGGTGCTCGACCTGGTCAGCCACGGCGACCTGCCCGCCGACCGCACCCGCGTGCTGTCCACCGGCGGCATGGTCGAGGCCGCGGCGCGGACCTCGTCGGGCCAGGTGCTCGTGGCCACCGAGGTCGGCATCCTGCACCAGTTGCGGGCGCTCAACAGCGGGACGGCGTTCATCCCGATGAACGAGCGCGCCGCCTGCCGCTACATGAAGATGATCACCCCGGCCAAGCTGCTGCACACGCTGCGGAGCGGCGAGGGCGCCGTCGACGTCGACCCGGAGACCGCCGCCCGCGCCCGCCGCGCGGTCGAGGCGATGATCGCCATCGGCGAGCCCGGCCGCGGCGGGGAGTGAGCTAGAGGGCGAGCCAGAGGGCGACGGTGGCCGCGAGCAGCGTCAGCGGCACCGTCGCCAGGCCGATGGCGCTGAACCGCGCGGCCGACGGTGCCCCGCTGCCGAGCGCGCGGCGCCACAGCAGGTTGGCCAGCGAGCCGGCGTAGGTCAGGTTCGGCCCGACGTTCACGCCCACCAGGACGGCGAGCACCGCGCCCGGGCCCACGGCCGCGGCCACCGGGAGCAGCGCCAGCGTGGCCGGCAGGTTGTTGACCACGTTGGCCAGCACCGCGGCGACGACGGCGACCGCCAGCAGCTCGCCCAGGCCCTCGCCGTCGGGCAGCAGCCGGGCCAGCCCCTGCTCGAGCCCGGCGCCGAGGACGGCCTGCACCACCACCGCCAGCCCGCAGACGAACAGCGCGAACGGCAGGTCGGCGGCGGCCACGACGTCGGCCGCCGCCAGCCGCCGGCGGCGCACCAGCCGGGCGGCCAGGACGGCGACGCCCGCCACCGCCGGCCACGCCGGCGGCAGGCCCGCGAGCGATGCGGCCCCGAAGCCGAGCGCGGTCAGCCCGACCACGGCCAGGGCCGCCCGCGGCGCCGGGGGCACCTCGGCGACGGGCGCGGCCACGGGCACCGCGAGGTCGGCGCGGAACAGCCGGCGCAGCACCAGGTACTCGACGGCGACCGCGGCCACCCAGGGCCCGGCCATCAGCCCGGCGAAGGCCAGGAACGACAGCCCGCTCGCGGAGAAGGCCAGCAGGTTGGTCAGGTTCGACACCGGCAGCAGCAGCGACGCGGAGTTGGCCAGGTGCCCGGTGGCGACGGCGTGCGGCCGCGCCGGGAGCCCCATCCGTGCCGCGGTGGCCAGCACGACCGGGGTCAGCAGGACGACCGTGGCGTCCAGGCTGAGCAGCGCCGTCACCCCCGCGGCGAGCAGCACCACCCGGCCCAGCAGCGCGCCGGCCGAGCGCCCCGCCCGCCGGGCCGTCGCCGCAGCCGCCCAGGTGAACACGCCCTCCCGGTCGGCGAGGTCGGCGAGCACCAGCACGACGACGAGGAACGCCACCGTGGGCAGCACCTCGCGCACCGCCGTCTCGGCCGCGGCGAACCCGACCGCGCCGACCGCCACCAGGTAGACCGCGCCCACCACGGCGACCGCCGCCGGGGGCACCCGCCGGGTACCGGCCGTCGCCGCCGCGAGGGTGGCGGCCAGGACCACGCCGGCGGTGCCGAGCGCGACCGGGTCGGTCACCTCAGACCCGGGTGAACAGGTAGACCGAGACCGCCACGCCGAAGGCCACGATGAGCACCCGCAGCGGCGTCGCGGGGATGCGGCTGGCGATCCGCGCGCCGGCGAACCCGCCGACCAGGCTGGCCGGCGCCGCGACGGCGACCACCTCCCACGCGATCGGCCCGAACAGCCCGAAGACGACCAGGGTGACCGTTGCCGTCACCGCCGACAGCGCCGACTTGAGCGCGTTGGCCAGCGCCAGCCGGTGCAGCGCCGTCCCGAGGACACCGACCAGGATCACGCCGAGCGCCCCGCCGAAGTAGCCGCCGTAGACGGTGGCGAGGAACAGCGCGACGTAGAGCCACCACGGGTCGCGCACGGCGCCGTCGTCGCGGTCGCGCAGCCGGCGGGTGAGCAGCGGCTGCGCCGCCAGCAGCAGGCTGGCGAGCAGCACGAGCACCGGGACGACGACGTCGAAGGCCTCGGTCGGCGTGGTCAGCAGCAGCACGCTGCCCGCCGTCCCGCCCAGCACCGCGACGACGCCGAGGCGCACCAGCCGCCCGCGCTGGCCGGCGTACTCGCGGCGGAAGCCGAGCATCCCGCCGAGGTAGCCGGGCCACTGCGACACCGAGTTGGTCACGTTGGCCGCCACCGTGGGCAGGCCCAGCGCGACCAGGGTGGGGAACAGGATCAGCGACCCGCCGCCGGCGATCGAGTTGATGACGCCGGCGAGGAGCGAGACCGCCGCGGCGATGACCAGGTCGGCGGCGGACACGGGGCGGGAGCCTACGGTGGCGCCATGCGCCTCCCCGCCCCGGCGACCTGGCTGGCCGCCGCCCTCGGCGGATCCGGCGTGCTGCACCTGGTGCGGCCGCGGACCTACGAGTGGCTGGTGCCCCCGGAGCTCGGCGGCGCCCGCTCCTGGGTGCTCGGCAGCGGGGTGGCCGAGGTGGCCACCGCCGCGCTGCTGGCCGCCCCGCCCACCCGCCGGGCCGGGGGCTGGGCCGCGGCCGGGCTGCTGGCGTCGTTCGTGCCGGCGCACCTGCACCACTTCCGGGTGGCGCGGGGGAGGCCGGCGCTGCTGGCCGCGGCCGTCGTCCGGCTGCCCCTGCAGGCGCCGATGATCGGCGCCGCGCTGCGGGTGGCGCGGGGTCGGGCGTGACCTCGCCCGAGCCGTTCCCCTCCGACTGGCAGCGGGCGCTGGTGGTCGTCGCCCACCCCGACGACGTCGAGTACGGGTGCGCGGCCGCCGTCGCCGCGTGGACCGACGCCGGGCGGGACGTCCGGTACGTGCTGGCCACCCGCGGGGAGGCCGGCATCGCCGGGCTGCCGCCGGGGGAGGCGGGGCCGCTGCGCGAGCGGGAGCAGCGGGCGTCCGCGGCGGTGGTCGGCGTCTCGGTGGTCGAGTTCCTCGGGCACCCCGACGGCCGGCTCGTCGAGGGGCTGGAGCTGCGCCGGTCGCTGGCCGCGGCGATCCGCCGGCACCGGCCGGAGCTGGTGGTGACGATGCACTTCGGCGAGACCTGGACGCCGCCGGGCGTGGCCCCGGCCTACTGGAACAGCGCCGACCACCGGGCGCTGGGCCGCTCCGTGATCGACGCGGTGGGCGACGCCGCCAACGAGTGGATCTTCCCCGAGCTCGCCGGGCAGGAGCCGTGGCGGGGCGTGCGCTGGGTCGCGGTCTCCACGCCGGTCGGGGCGACGCACACCGTCGACGTCACCGGCGTCGTCGACCGGGCGGTGGCCTCGCTGGCCGAGCACCGCCGCTACCTCGAGGCGCTGTCCGACGACCCGGTCGAGGAGCAGGCACGGCGACAGGTCGAGATGGCGACGCCGGAGGTGGACGGCCGGCGCGTCACCGGCTTCGCGCTCTACGCCGGCTGAGCGCGCCGGCCGCCTCCCCCTCAGGCGGAGGTCACGGCAGGAAGCTCACGTGGACGTGGTCCATGTGGTTGGCCGTCGGTGACCCGCGGTCGGCCATGGCCTGCCAGCCGGACCCGCCGACCAGCCAGATCCGCTGCTGCCAGATGACGTACTCGACGCGCAGCCGCTCGGCGTTGTCGATGACGTACCTGGCGACCGCGTCCCCCTTCGCCGCGTCGGCGTGGACCATGAAGTCGGCGGCCAGTTCCTGCGTGGGGGAGTGCCCGGGCCGGGTCAGGACGGTGGACACCGCGAAGGCCTGGGCGACCTCCGCGACGGCCGGCCGCACGTGCGGCGCCCAGGCGCTGTAGGCGGTCGACGTCGGGGTCGGTGCGCCGGTGAGGTCCGTCGCGACGGCGGCGACGGCGGTGGCCGCGGTGGCGGCGGGCGCGGGTGCGGCGGCCGGTGCGGGAGCCGCGGCGGGCGCGGGTGCGGCGGCGGGTGCGGCGGTGGGCGCCGGGGCGGCGTCCCCGCGGCCGGACCAGTGCTCGGACCAGCCGCCCCGGTCGTGCCGGTCGCCGTCCCAGGGGCGGTCGGCGGAGGCGGCCGACTGGCCGGCCAGGCAGATCGCGACGGTCGCGGTGCCGACGGTGAGCGTGCGGCGGAAGACGTTTCTGCGCATGACGAGGAGAGCTCCTGTCGTGGGGCCCCGCGCGGTCCCGCCGTCTGCTCGGCAGGCGCCCGTCGCGGGGCAGGGGAGGGCACGGGGTCCGGGACGGCGCGCGGCAGCCCACGGCGGGGCCGGAGCGGAGGCCGGTCGGGGTCCGGATCCCGGAGGCGCGGCGGCCGGCGTCGGTCGCGGGCCGCGGCGTGGGTGTCTGAGGGCGGGGCGCGTCGGGGCAGGCGCCGACGGCGCTCCCCGTGTCGCGGCTCTCCGTTTCTCCCGTGGCCGCCTACCGGGTCAGCTGACGGGTTCGGGCGGGGATGACGCCCTACCCACCTCCCGGGAGGACCGGGCGGTGGGACTCACCCCGGTGACGCGGTGGGTCCCCGGCTCGCGGCCACGTTCGGTGGTCCGCGACTCGGCGGCGTCCGGGCGGATCACCCCGGCTGGGGCGGGAAGGGCCGTCCGGACGGGGCAACCGTAGGGAGGCCCGCCGGACCCGGCAACGGGGACCGGGGAGTTCCGGTGTGCCGGTGCACCTCGTCGCGCGGTGTTCGCCGACCGGACACCCCGGGCCGTCCTGCGGCGCGCCCGGAGGTCCGCCAGGGTGGGGGCGTCGACCGCGACCAGTCCCCGGGAGGACGACGGTGACCGAGGCCAGCACGCGCGAGCAGATCACCGCCCCCGACGGCGCCGGGCCGCTGGGGCAGGAGGAGCTCACCCGCATCCACGCCTGGTGGCGGGCGGCCAACTACCTGTCGGTCGGCCAGATCTACCTCATGGACAACCCGCTGTTGCGCGAGCCGCTGCGCCCGGAGCACGTGAAGCCGCGGCTGCTCGGCCACTGGGGCACCACGCCGGGGCTGAACTTCGTCTACGCGCACCTCAACCGGGCGATCGCCGCGCGCGACCTCGACTGCATGTACGTGATGGGCCCGGGCCACGGCGGTCCGGGTCCGGTTGCGTCGGCCTGGCTGGAGGGGACCTACAGCGAGGTCTACCCCGACGTGTCGCAGGACGAGCCGGGGATGAAGCGGCTGTTCACCCAGTTCAGCTTCCCCGGCGGGATCCCGAGCCACGTCGCGCCCGAGACGCCCGGCTCGATCCACGAGGGCGGCGAGCTCGGCTACGCCCTGGTGCACGCCTACGGCGCCGCCTTCGACAACCCGGACCTCGTCGTCGCCGCCGTCGTGGGGGACGGCGAGGCCGAGACCGGGCCGCTGGCCGCGAGCTGGCACACCACCAAGTTCGTCGACCCGGCCCGCGACGGCGCCGTGCTGCCGATCCTGCACCTGAACGGCTACAAGATCGCCAACCCGACGGTGCTGGCCCGCATCGAGCCCGAGGAGCTCGATGCCCTGCTGCGCGGCTACGGGCACACGCCGTACGTCGTCGAGGGCGACGACCCGGCGCTCATGCACCAGCAGTTCGCCGCGACGCTCGACCGCTGCCTCGACGAGATCGCCGACATCCAGCGGCGGGCCCGGGAGGGCGGCGTGACGGAGCGGCCGCGCTGGCCGATGATCGTGCTCCGCTCGCCCAAGGGGTGGACCGGGCCGGCGGAGGTCGACGGGCACCGCGTCGAGGGCTCGTGGCGCTCGCACCAGGTGCCCTTCGCCAACGCGCGCGAGGACGACGGTCACCGCCGGGTGCTCGAGGAGTGGCTGCGCAGCTACCGCCCCGAGGAGTTGTTCGACGACGCCGGCGCACCCGTGCCGGCCGTGCGCGACCTCCACCCGGAGGGCGACCGCCGGATGAGCGCCAACCCGCACGCCAACGGCGGGCTGCTCCTGCAGCCGCTGCGCATGCCCGCGTTCACCGATTACGCCGTCCCCGTGCCCGAGCCCGGCACCGGCGCGGTCGAGGCCACGCGGGTGCTCGGCCAGTTCCTGCGCGACGTCATGCGCGGCAACCCGCAGACCTTCCGCGTCTTCGCGCCCGACGAGAACAACTCCAACCGGCTCGGCGCGGTGCTCGAGGCCACCGACCGCACGTGGATGGCGCGGCGGGAGCCCGAGGACGACCACCTGGCGCCCGACGGCCGGGTCATGGAGGTGCTCTCGGAGCACCTGTGCCAGGGCTGGCTGGAGGGCTACCTCCTGACCGGCCGGCACGGCTTCTTCTCCTGCTACGAGGCGTTCATCCACGTCGTCGACTCGATGGTCAACCAGCACGCCAAGTGGCTGAAGACCACCAACGACATCCCGTGGCGGCGGCCGGTCGCGTCGCTGAACTACCTGCTCACCTCGCACGTCTGGCGGCAGGACCACAACGGCTTCTCGCACCAGGACCCGGGCTTCATCGACCACGTCGTCAACAAGAAGGCCGACGTCATCCGGGTGTACCTGCCGCCGGACGCCAACACGCTGCTGTCGGTCGCCGACCACTGCCTGCGCACCCGGCAGTACGTGAACGTGATCGTCGCGGGCAAGCAGCCGGCGCTGCAGTACCTCGACATGGACGCCGCCGTCGAGCACTGCACCAAGGGCATCGGCATCTGGCAGTGGGCGAGCACCGATGCCGGCGCCGAGCCCGACGTCGTCCTCGGCTGCGCCGGCGACGTGCCGACGATGGAGACGCTCGCGGCCGCGGAGATCCTCACCTCGGCGTTCCCGGACCTCCGCGTGCGGGTGGTCAACGTCGTCGACCTCATGAGGTTGCAGGACGACCGGGAGCACCCGCACGGGCTCTCCGACGCCGAGTTCGACGCGTACTTCACCACCGACAAGCCGGTCGTGTTCGCCTACCACGGCTACCCGTGGCTGATCCACCGGCTGACCTACCGGCGCACCAACCACGGCAACATCCACGTGCGCGGCTACGTGGAGGAGGGCACGACGACGACGCCGTTCGACATGTGCGTCGTCAACGGCATCGACCGCTACGACCTGGCGATCGACGTGATCGACCGGGTGCCGCGGCTGCGCTCCCGCGGCGCCCACCTGCGCGACCGGCTCCGCGACCGGTTGATCGAGCACCGGCGGTACATCCGCACCCACGGGGAGGACCTGCCGGAGGTGGCGGAGTGGCAGTGGGGCTCGGGCGCGGGGCCGGTCGTCGTCGGCGAGGGCAACCAGCCGCTGCACGAGCCGGACAACTGATCCCGGGGCGACCCGTAGACTGACCGGCACGACGGACGAGTCGGCCGGGCGGTCGCGTCGGCGGGGGAGACCCCGTCGCCGAGGAACGTCCGGGCTCCACAGGGCAGGGTGGTCGTTAACGGCGACCCGGGGTGACCCGCGGGACAGTGCCACAGAGAACAGACCGCCAGCAGCGCCTCTCCGGAGACGCGGCTGGTCAGGGTGAAACGGTGGTGTAAGAGACCACCAGCGCACCGGGTGACCGGTGCGGCTCGGTAAACCCCACCCGGAGCAAGGTCGAGAAGGGACGGCGGGGAACCGTCGTCCTGCGCAGGCGTTCGAGGGCTGCCCGCCCGATGCCTGCGGGTGGACCGCTCGAGCCCGCCGGCAACGGCGGGCCTAGATGGATGACCGCCCATCGGGAGGCCGCGAGGCGCCCGAGGACAGAACCCGGCGTACAGGCCGACTCGTCCGTCGCACCCTCTCTGACCAGCACATACATGGTTAGAGGGGGTGCTCAGTCCGCACGTAGTCCGCAGATCCGCGCATGACCGAGTCGACGGCGGCCCGCGTCCGGTCGTCGGAGTCCGGCCACAGGTGGCTGTAGGTGTCGAGCGTCTCGGCGGCCGACGCGTGGCCCAGCCGTGCCTGGACGGTCTTCACCGACTCGCCGTGCCGGATGAGCAGGCTGGCGTAGAAGTGCCGCAGCGAGTGGAACGTGACGCCGCTGAGGCCGGCCCGCCGCACGGCCGGCCGCCACACGCGGGCGGAGAAGGCCGTCCGGCGGATGGGTGCCCCGAGCTCCGTGGTGAAGACCAGCTCGTCGGTCGGCCACTCCGCCAGGTGGGCCGCCAGGGCGTCGAGGGCGGCCTGGGGGAGCGGGACCACGCGCACCGACGCCTGGGTCTTGGGCGGCGCGAGGTACGGAGCGCGATCGGGGATGGTGACCAGCTGCCGGTCGACGGTGAGCTGGCGGCGGAGGAAGTCGATGCGGTCGACCGTGAGGCCGAAGACCTCGCCCTGCCGGAGGCCGGTGCCGGCGGCCAGCGTGGTGAGCGCCTGGTAGCGGTCGGGCATCGCGTCCGTGAGCGCCTGGACGGCCTCCCAGGACAGCGGCTCGATGCGACCTCGGTGCACCTTCGGCAGCCGGGTGCCCTCGCAGGGCGAGGCGACGATCCGGCGGTCACGGACGGCGGCCTTGAAGACCGCGGCGAGGATGCGGTGGACGACGCCGACGGTGGCCGGCGCGAGGTCGGCCGACAACCGCTTGACGAGCCCCTGGATGTCACTGGGCAGGACCGAGCCGAGGCGCTTGTGCCCGAGCGTCGGGTAGACGTGCCGACGCAGCATCGTCTCGACATGTGCGGCCGTGGTGGGCCGGTGCACCTGGGCAGCGCGCCACTGCTCGGCGTACTCGCGGACCGTCAGCCGGCCGGCCGCAGGGTCGACGTACTGGCCGGTGACCATCGCCGCGGTCATCTCGTCGAGCCACCGCTGGGCGTCGACCTTCCGCTTGAAGTGCCGGGCGTGCTCCCGGCCGGCTGCGTCGCGGAAGCGCGCGCGATGGATGCCGTCCGGGCGGCGGGCGATGCTGGCCACGTCGCACTCCTCGAGTGGGATGGAGCGACCCCGTTGCCGCTCTCGTCCCGGACCTAGCGCTGTCCCATCTCAGTGAGGCCGGCTAAGCGGGATCTGTGGATCCGCGCGGCCCTGTGGAAAGCCTCAGCGAGGCGAGGAACGCCTCTCGACCTTCTCCAGTGCTTCTGCAGTCCGACCTGATGCGTTGACGGACCACCAGGGGAGGGCGGTCCTGGCTCCAGCCGGCTGCGGACGCGACCCACCGGTGCGAATGGCCCCTACGGGGGTGTCGAGGCGTCGGTTGCGGCGATGGCGGGCGGTCGGTCCACGAGACTGCTCATGTCGCTGATCGGCCGCTTGAGGGGTGCTGGTGCCGTACTTCCGGACCGTGGAGGTCTACCCGACGTCCGGGTGGTGGGGCACGCGGTGGCACGAGCACGACCGAGACGGCGATGCCTTCGCGAAGGTCTCGCGCGGCATCTGCGACGCCTACAGCGGCTCTCTAGGCGACCACGCCCTACCGCACACCGTCTCGACCCTGCGCATCTTCATCGACACCGACGGCCGGCTGGTGCGGGTGCCCGCTGATCCGCGCCGGACCGTCGTCGTGTCTCCGTTGTCCACCGACCGCGTGTGGGAAGGCTTCGAGTCGGCCGCCGTGCGGGTCGCTTCGGGCTTCGCGGACCTGGTGCTGGACGCTCAGCACCGGGTGATCCTGGAGGCCGTCCACGCTGCAGTTCGCGGTCTCGCGTCCTTCCGCGGCCTGGACCCGTCCGCCCTGGAAGCCGCGAGCCAGGCGGTCATCGACGCCGGCTTCGTCTTCACCTGGGCAAGCGCGTGGAAGTCCTCGCCCGGACGGCGTTGGCGCGCACGTTGCGTCTTCCGGACGATGCCCGACGGCTTCGGCCGCCTGGTCCTGGAAGTCACCGACGGAGACGGCACGAAGCGCGCCACGTCACCGGAGCAGGTCGCTTTCACGACCGTGGAGGGCTACCGACGTGCGGCAAGGACGCTCCGCTGGTCCGCCGCCGACCGCCTCGAGGTGGTGCCGTGCGTCGACTTCGTCGGCGACGACGCCGGCTTGTGCGCGGTCGCCGTCGACGAGGGAGTGGATGGGGCTCCTCGACTCAAGCTGCTGCAGTCGGCGGGACTGCCGGGTCGGCCGGACGCTGCGATCGAGGAGGCGTCGTCCACCCCGGAACCCAGGGAGCCCGACAGTCGCTCCGCCGTGGGAGACGGGCCTGAGGAGACTGTCCTTTTGGTGGTCCCCGATCCGGCGGAGCGCCGGATCCTGGGCATCGGGGGTGGACCGACCAACGACGTCCCCGAGCTCTACTGGCGGACCCTGCACGATCTCTTTGACCGGCTCGACAGCCCTGAGTGGGCAGGGTGGTGGGCGCCGTCGACCGTCCCGACCCTGCAGGTGTCCTGGTGGGCTGACGTCGCGCAGGACCGATTGTTCGTGCGGCGCGGCAAGGACAAGGTCATCGCCCGGATCGAGCGGACGCCGGCTGGGCTACGTGACGTTGAACCTGTGCAGGCCGCCCGTGACGACCTCAAAGAACTGCTTGCCCTCGTCCAGCGGCGGATGGGCTTGGCCGCTCCGCCCGTCCTCTTCTGACGAGCGGTCGCCCAAGCGGCCAAGTCACTCACCGTCTGGGGTCTCGGAACCCGTCCCAACGAGTTCTCGGACGCCGAGTGCATGAGGTGTGTCCCTCTTGATCTTGCGTGTCTCCAGTGCGAGCTGCGGGGCACTGGGTGGGGCGTGAAGTCGGGTTGCGCGGAGCCTCAAGACGCGTGGCCGAGTCCGCTGATCGGTGAACCGAGGTGTCCCTGAAGGCGGCTTTAGACACGCCTACTCCGGCGCGGACGAACCGGGACCCGGCTTCGGCCGGGTCCGCCCGCCGTACGTCTAGGGCATCTTTAGCTCCAGAGAACGCCGCGCCAGGATCCGGAGATGGAGGACGCCATCTCACGGTCTTGTCGCACCCCGCGGCTAGCGTCAGTCGGTGCCTTCTGACCCCCTCTCCATCCTGGTTGCCGCGAGCGAGGAAGCGCCGCCCTGGACTGACACATGGCAGGCGTGGGGGTCGGTGGTCGCGGCCGGCGCCGCGCTGCTCACCCTCGCCGCAGCCATCGCTGCGGCCGTCGTTGCGTGGGGTCAGCTGAAGGAAGCCCGACGCGTGCGCCGCGAGCAGGCTCAGGCCTACGTCGTCGTCTACGCCCGTTCGCTTGAGCGCATCTCGCAGCACTTCGTCGAGCTGGTCATCGAGAACTTGGGGTCGACGGTGGCTCGCAACGTAGCCGTGACCTCGACACCGTCACTCACTCGAACCAACGGCACCGGTGGCACGCAAGACGTGGCCTTGCCCGCAGCCATACCGGTTCTTGCCCCCCGGCAGCAGTGGAGGACGTTCCTGGACAGCACCGCTGAGCGTCACAGCACCGGGCAACCGCTGAGTCGTCACGACATCCGCGTCACATACGAGGACACGTTCGGAGAGACCCATGAGGAGATGTTTGTGCTGGACTGGGCCTTTTTCTCCGAGCGGATGTTCGCGACGGAGAAAACCGTCCACCATGCGGCCAAGTCGCTAGGTGAGATCACCAGAATCCTCGAGCAGCGGATGAAGCCATGAGCCTCGTCCCAGCCAGCGGCGATCGGCACTCCAGTGCCCGCCGTTCGACCTGCTCCGCTTGACCGCCTTCCCAGCTCATCTGCCGACGATCCCTTCTTCCGCCTCACCGCCGGTTGGTTCGTTGGTCACGCCGACAAGACGGCCACCGCCTACCCACGTGGCCTCGAAGCGTGGGGACGTGGTGCGCGGAGATGGGGGTGCACCCGCTGGCCGCTGAGCGGCACCACGTCGATAGCCGCGACGGTTTGATGGACAACTCTGGGTGCTCGCGGAGTTATGGACTACGGCGTCCATGACGCCCAGGTGCCGTCTGCGTAGGGCGGCTGGGCGATCGAGGCGCCGGCGGGCCGTCGTGGACGACGCAGGGGACCGTAGCGCGCCCCGTCAGCTCGCGGAGCTGTCCCAAAGTGGGCCGCTGAGGGCCATGGGGAGGCCAGCGGCCACCGGGACCCCACGGCATCCTGTGCGGTCTCCGTGTCGTTGGGCGCTGCTGCGACCTTTCATGCGGACACTGACCGCGTGACGAACAAGCCGCTCGCTGACAAGTGGGCCAGCCGTGACTTCCCGATCTTGGTTGAGGTCACCCGGCGAATCGATGAGGGCGAACATTGGGTTGGGGAAGCGGATATCGCTGAGGGCATCAGCCTGCCTGCTGATGAGGTCCGCCGAGGCATCGCCGCGTTGGAACGTCGAGGGCTTGTCACGACCACGGCCACAATGACGTCTTTCTCCGTCGATGACGTCGCGGGCGAGGCATATCTTCTTACCGGACTCCACCCCGACGCTGACGATGCCACCGAACGGCTCGCGAGCCTCCTTCGGCAAGCGGCCAGTCAGACAGACGATCCGGAGGAGAAGAGCCGCTTGCGTAAGGCCGCCAGCGCTATCGGCGACCTAGTCGGAGAGGTCGGTGCGGGCGTCATGACTGCATACATCGGTAGCTTCCTGCCCGGCCAGTAGCCGCTGCCCAGCCGCAGGGCCGCATCTGTCCCTGAGTGGGCCGCTCAGGGACGGCAGCACGCTCTCTGGGGGACACCACCTGGCGGTCAGGACGCGACCCCGGCGCAACATGCCGCTGCGAACCGGGAGTTGGCTCGACAGCACAATGACGGCGTGACGACAGATCCAGCGCCGCGCGAGACAGCGAGGCGCTTGTACGACGAGCACGAGCGAGCGAAGTTCCCCGGTCGATGGCGAGACAAGGAGCCCAGCGGCGTCGACATGGTCATGCTCGACGCAGACGTTGCCGGGGTGGTCTCGTCGTGGCTCAGCGGAGGGCGGCTCGACTCGACCCGTCAGTCGGTCCTGCGGAGCAGACTGCGTGACCTCGACCGCGTGTTGCCAGTCTCGAGCGACAGCAAGGAGCTTCAGCACTGCCAACGGCTCCGAGAGTTGGCCCGCCTAGCTCTGACTGCGGGCGACTGAGCCTTCGACTGTCCCCTAGTGGGCCGCTCAGGGACACCAGCGCCTGGCTCGTCCGGAGGGCGCCAATGTGACGTGCCCCTATTCGTTCTGCACGCAGTGCCGCGAGGACGGCGTCGAGACTCCGGCGGGTGGACGGCGACGCGGACGAGCGGTCATCGTCCAGCAAGGGAAACCGTCCGACCAAAGCGGACGGCGAGTTGAGCTGCTCAGGTGGGCTGCTCGCCCAGCGCCCGGGCAGCCTCGGCGATGTCGCTCGCGATGAGGGTCGAGACGTCGGCCCGGTTGAGGGCGTCGACGCTCCGGCCCTCATCGCGGGTCAGCCGCAGCGCCTGGCGGTTGAGCGCCTGCTCGAACAGGGTGCGGACGAAGCGCGCGTTGCCGGACTCCTGATCCGACGTGAGACCACGGAGGGTGCGGCGGAGCGCCACGTCGGCGCCGGGCTCCAGCACGTACTCGTGCTGAGCCACCACTCCGGCGAAGATGGCCTCGAGCTCGTCGGTCGAGTAGTCGGGGAAGTCGATCTCGCGGGCGAACCTCGAGCGGAGACCGGGATTGGAGGCCAGGAACGCCTTCATCAGCCGGGGATAGCCGGCCACGATCACCACGAGGCGGTGGCGATGGTCCTCCATGCGCTTGAGCAGGACCTCGATCGCCTCGGGCCCGAAGTCCAGCCGACCGTCGCCCTCCGGGGACAGCGAGTAGGCCTCGTCGATGAACAGGACGCCGTCGAGCGCCCGGCGGATCACGCGGTCGGTCTTGATCGCGGTCGCACCGACGTACTGCCCCACCAAAGCGGCTCGGTCGACCTCCACCAGATGGCCCTTCTGCAGCAGGCCGACCGCCCGGTACATCTCGGCCAGGAGCCGCGCCACCGTGGTCTTGCCCGTGCCGGGGTTCCCCAGGAACACCAGGTGCTGGGACGTCGCCGCCTCGGGCAGGCCGTGCGCCTTGCGGCGGGCCTGCACCTGCAGGAAGGCCACCAGTGCCTGGACCTGCTCCTTCACCGCCTCCAGCCCGATCAGCCCGTCGAGTTCCGCCTGGATCACCGGGAGAGGCCGAGCCGGCCCGGGGCGACCGCCGAAGAGGTCGCTCATCAGGTCGTCCACGCTGCGCAGACCGGGCCGGGGAAGCTGATCACCCAGGCGACCGACGGTCTCGCGAAGGTCGTCCAGCGGTCTACGGTTGGACGCCATGCCGCGAGCCTAAGCGCGTCACGGGCAGCAGGCCTTTCATCAGCTCGTCGCAGAAGCGGCAGAGGCCTCAGCCGTCGAATGCATGACAGTGCACGGCCTGGCCGCTCCGAGCGGCGACCGCTGAGGCGTAGCCGACCCCTCGTCGTGAGCTGGCGCAACTGTCTCTGAGCGGCCCACTGAGGGACGCCCTTGCCCGGTCGCTGGCCACAGTCGACTCAGTGGGGGCTGATCCAGGTTTCTACGTCGCACAGACGCTCGAAGAGCGGTAGCGGCTGAGCCAGTTGCGCCTGGGTCAAGGCGTCCTTCGCAGCCGCCGTGATGCACAGGCCCAGCCTTCCCTCGATGACGAAGAGGTCTGAACCGTCCCAAGTGTCGCGTTGTGGGTGCAAGCCTCGGTAGTGAGGCTCGGGGACACCTACTGGACCAAGCGGTCTCATGATGACCTGGATGTTTGAGTAATCCGGAGGGCCGGTGCGGCCGGTGATCGCGAGGCCGGCGTAACCGTTGAGCAGAGCGCCATGCGGGCCCACGCCCGTCACTGGGTAGGACCGCCAGCCAGTGAGCTCATGTCGCTCAAGGATGTCGATCACTTTGGCGGAGACGACGTGCAGAGCCACCGAGTCCGCGAAGAGGATGTCGGCGGGCCGAGCACTGGAGGGCACGCGGAAGGGGATCGGCCCTGTCGGTGTAGCCAAGCCCTGCGAGAGGTCCCGCGCGTCGAGGTCCCCCTCGTAGATCAACGGCTTCCTGGGTCTGGACCAGTCCGGTCCCACGAGGTAGGCGGCAGGGGCGTCCAGGTCCACGTGGGCATTCAACAGCGAGCAGCCACAGAGTGAGCCGCACACGGGTCGTCGGCGCCTGTCACCAGGGCCGCCTTCTGTCCCTAAGCGGCCCACTATGGGACACCGCGCTTAGGACCGCGGGTTAGTCGAGAAGTAGGGGGATGTCTTGCCCGTCTGAGCGCTTGGCTCGGTAGTACTCGTCGTAGGTGACGATGGCGTCGGCGATGTCGGCGCGGGCGGCCTCCAACACCTCAGACTGGGGAGTCCGCCCGTCGGTCCGGAACCAGGCGTCGGGATCAGTCGCGGTCAGCAACCGGCCGGCGCCGAGCTGCTCGACGCGGTACAGCTGCGGATCGGCGGCCAGGCCGCGGAAGCCGGGACCGAGGTACATGACACCGAAGGCGTCGATGATCCGACGGTCATCCATCGGCGCCAGCGCGTGGATCTGGGTCACCGGCGCCGCTGGCGCCGCCGTCCTGGCCCATCCTCGCAGCAGCCACGCAGTCTGAATCGTTGGGGCGTGCGCGGCGCGCATCACGAACGCCGAGGTGATGTGCGGCGTCAGGCGTTCGATCAGCTCGCGGACCCGGGCCACGGTCGACTCCGCCGAGCCGAAGGCCCCCTCGTCGAGCTGAAAGAGCACTCGGTGAGGTCTGTGCTCGAAGCAGACCTGCCGCGCCTCGCCCGGCCAGTCCTCGACGCTCGCCTGGAGGGGCATATTCGTACTGCCCAACGCCAGGCGGGCGGTGGCCTCCCACTGCGCCGGCGCGGTTTGCAGACTGGATAGCCCATGCGTCACGTACCGATCCCCGGTCGCGCCGCTGCCCAATTCCTGGCACCACGCCAGCGCGGTGTCCACGACGGCGGCCCACGCCTCCTCCTGCAGGTCGCTGCGATACCACCCTCGCAGCATGTACGGAGGTCCGGCGGCCCTGCGCTCCTCCCGCCGGCCGAGCGAGCCGGGCCGCCACGGCAGCGTCACCGACACCGCAGTCAGCCGGTGGCCCTCGTGGATGTCTCCCAGCGGACTCCACTTCGTCGGCGCCACGTCGATGCGGGCATCGAGCCCGGCAGCCTGCAGTGTCGCGGACAGATCGGTGACCACCGCCACCAGGCGCTTGGAATCGGCGTAGGTGACCGGGCGTAGCAGGTACACCCCGTCCGGCAGCGCCAGCGGACCCAGCAGTTGCACACCCATCAGCCCCGGAAGCTGACTCAGTCGCGGCTCCGCCTCGGCCACCCACGACTCCAGCAACTCACCCAGCGCACCCGGCGACGAGGCGCTCACCAACAACCACGGCCCATCCTCGTCCCTCAGCGCACGCTTGAGGCGCTTGAAGTCGACCGACACCGCCACGACCAGATTCCCCGCCTTCGCCACCGGACATCACCAGCATGCGATTCCAGTCACGCACGGGCGACCGTCCTCCACCCGGCATCGCCCCAACGGGGTGCAGCCAGGCGAGCGTGTCCCTAAAGCCGCCTTCAGGGACACCTACTGGCTCGGTGCGAGTCGGCGCTCAGGGCGCGACGTAGACGGTGCAGCCGTCGCGGAAGGTGCCGCTGTGCCGGACCAGGCCGGCGCGCACCGCGCGGGACAGCGACGCCGACGCGGCGCCCTGGTCGCACAGCCTGCAGCCGGGCACCTTCGCCTTCCGCGCCGCGGTGCACAGGTCGTGCACGGTCAGCCCGTCGGCGGCCCGGGCCACCAGCGTCGCAGTGCGCAGGTCGACGGTCAGGCCGGCCAGGGACGACACAGGCGAGGCGCCGGTGCGGGAGGCGCGGCGGCGGCCGTCGAGCCCGACGGTGCCGTCGACGTCGGCCAGGCGGCCGGCGTTGCGCAGCGCCTGCAGGTCGGCGATGACGGTGCCCTTGGAGCCCATGCCGGGAATGAGGCGGATCGCCTCAGCGGACAGGCCCGCTGGCGCAGCGGGAGCACCCGCTCGCGGCGCGCCTCCGCCAGCAGCCGGAACTCGAGGTCACCGATCTCAGCGTCGAGGTAGGCCTCCCACGATGGGTGCCCCAGGGCCAGCCAGACGCGGCCGTCCCAGGCGTCGAGCAGGAGGTCGACGGCGACCTCGAGCGTGCGCCGGATCTCCTTGGTCAGCCGGCGGGCGGACAGCTCGTCGAGCTGCCCGGGCGCGGCCAGCTGGGCGACGGCGCTCACGCGGCCATGTCCAAGGGGAGCAGGTAGCCGAGCGCGTACTCGGCGCGCAGCTGCTCGGTGGCCAGGCGGGCGGCGGTGCTGAGGCGGCCGCCGGCGTCGGCGACGTGGGCCGCGGCCTGGTCGTGCGTGAGGACGACCACGAGCGAGGGGTCCTCGGCCTGACCGGCGGTGAGCCCGTGCGGCATGCCGACGACCTCGCCGTCGTCGGTCTGCACGATGACGCCGGCGCGGTGCACCAGGGCGGCGCAGGCTGGCGACGGTGATGCGCGGCGCGGTCGGCCGTGCGACGGTGGCTGTGCTCATGCTCAACTTCTCGGGCAGTATGTCCGAGAAGTTGAGCGGCAGGACTCACCCGTTCGGGTCAGCCAGCCGCGAGCTCCGCCCGGGCGATGAGGTCGGACACGCGGAGGTCGGCGGCCGTGGCGATCGCCTCGAGGTCGCCGACGTCCCAGGCCCGGTCGCCCGACAGCTTGTACGTCGCGGCCGTCGGCTTCATGCCGGTTCGGCGCGCGAGTTCGCGCGCCGACCAGCCGCGCTCCTCGCACAGTTGTCGCACCACCGCCGCCACCGAGGCGACCAACTTTGCGGGCACGGGCATGACCCTAGCGTCGGCAGATCGACGTCACGGCTGCAGTCGAGGACCCCTCCCCTCCCACACGTCACGGACCCGGGTGAACATCCGCAGCCCCCGCTACGCGCATCGGTACGGTCCGGCGCCGGATCTCGACACGGGGGTGGCCCACCATGACTGCACCAAGCCCAGCTGTGCCGACGCCGACGGACGTCACCGCCGCCATGCAGCGGGTGTCCGCGAGCCTCAACGGCAAGGCCCCGGCGCTCACTCGTGACGAGCTGCTCGGGGCCAGAGCCATCCTCTCCAGCGGGACGCCGGCGTCGATGTCGGTGTTCACGCCGGCGCTGCTCGCGCACGCGGTCGCCCGCATCGACGCGCGCCTCCACGCACTCGACACCGGCACCGCCGTCGTCGAGCCCAAGTTCCCCTGGATCGAGAACGTCAAGGGCGGGCTGGCGCTGCTCGCCATGGTGGCCGTCATCGGCGGGATTATCTGGGCGATCGTCGCAGCGGCGACCGGCGACGGGGAGGACGAGGCCCCCACCTCGGAGGGGGCGTACTACGCGTGCGAGCACTTCGTCGGGCTGGTCCTCAAGGCGCCGTCGACGGCCGACTTCACCGGCTACGACGCCGCCCGGATCACCGACGACGGCGGCGACCGGTACACCGTGCGCGGCCAGGTCGACGCCGAGAACAGCTTCGGCGCCATGCTCCGGTCGGACTACAGCTGCACGGTGCGGCACACGGATGAGGGATGGGTCGCCGTCGGCGTGCCCGTCGTCGACTGATCCTCAGCGCCTGCGAGGCCAACGACGGGGAGCCCCCGCTCCCACCGGTGAGGTGGTGAGCGGGGGCTCTTCGCTGCCGGGAACCAACCGGCGAACCGCACGCCTCCACAGGCGGTGCACAGTGTGAACAGCGTGACCGACAGTTCCGTCGTGGCAGGCTGAGTGCGTGAACGCGGGGGAGTGGGTCGGCCTCGGGCTGCAGCTTCTCGGCACGGTCACCGCCGCGTGGGCGGCGTTCGACATGCACAGGAAGAACGACGGGGAGGAGATCGTCCCTGGCCTCAGGCGGGCCGTCGCTGCGGTGCGCCGCCTGTTCCGTCGACCGCAAGTCGTCTACATGGACGGCATCGCCTCAGCCCGGGCGACGGCTCACGCGCCGACCGTCTACGTCATCACGCCGGCCGCCGAGGATGCCCCGCTCGCTGAGCAGGTCCGCTACCTGCGGACGCGGCTGGCGCAGGTGGAGGACCACCTCGACCGGACGAAGACCAGGTTGGCGGACGCCGACCGCGGCATCGTCGACCAGGTCCGGGAGACCGAGGAACGCCTCGACGGGCAAGTGACCGCGCTGGCGGGGCGGGTGACCAGCAACGCCACAGACGGGGTGCGGCTCGAACTGTTCGGTCTCCTGGTGGCAGGCGTCGGGTCCGTCATCAGCACCGTCGCCGGCTGAGGGCTTCCCCCTCGAGGTCAGGTGCTGGGGAGCCAGCGCCGCTCGATGAGCAGGTTGGCCAGGTCCCCGGGGGTGACCTCGAAGCAGGCGCGGCCGTCGCTCGGTGAAGCCGACGTACGGGCCCAGGACGTTCATAGACCCGGGCGGTGCTGCTGCTCTCGCCACTCGGTGAAGGGCCGGCCCCACACCAGTAGCTCGACATCTGCTGCGAGCGTCCGGTGCAGATCATCAAGCAGCGCCCACTCGTGCCGGGCCAAGTCTCGGTCCGCGCGGGCCGCCCACTCCGTGGGCGGTTCGCCCCCGACCTGTCGCATGGCGAGGTCTTCCCACCGGTGGGCCCACTCCGCCATGCGTTGGCGCAGTTCGGGCGGGAGACCGAGCCGTTCCACGATGGGAACATGCCGTCCTCCGAGAGGGACGAGACCTGCACCAGGAGACGCGTCGACTAGGGGGAGCTTGAAACCGTAGTCCATTTCCCACGACACGACGGTCACTGGACGGGACGGATCCTCCGCCTCCGGTGAAGCGCAATCCGTTCGTCGCCGCGCCTGTCGCCTCGTCACGAGGGCACTGTGGCAGCAGGTCAGCTCGCCGTCGTCTGCCATACGGGTGACAAGGCGCCGTCCCGCTGCGCTGGTGTCCCATCGGCCGCCTTCAGGGACACCTGCACCTAGCTGCTGTCGAGCCACCCAAACCTGGCGCTAGTCCGCACCAAGTCCGCAGAAGGCCCACGGACAGCCCAATACGGCAAGCGACAGTCAACGGTGAATGCGCAGGTCAGAGCCCCAATCAAGCCTCAGCCAACAGTGATCAACATCCCCGGATCCGTCCCCGGCGTACAGGCCGACTCGTCCGTCGCCCCCCGCTTGACCTGCGCTTTCAGGTTCGGCGGGGGTCCCCGTTCCTCAGATGTTCCTCAGCCGCGGGAGCCAGCACGGCGTCCACCGCGGCCCGGGTCCGGTCGTCGGAGTCCGGCCACAGGTGGCTGTAGGTGTCGAGCGTCTCGGCGGCGCTCGCGTGGCCGAGCCGGGCCTGGACGGTCTTGATCGACTCGCCGTGCCGGATGAGCAGGCTGGCGTAGAAGTGCCGGAGGCCGTGGAAGGTCACGCTGTCGTCCAGGCCGGCCGCCCGGACCGCCGGGCGCCACACGCTGGCGGAGAAGGCGGTCCGGCGGATCGGGCTGCCGAGGTCGGTGGTGAACACGAAGCCGTCGCTCGGCCACTGCGCGAGGTGGGCTGCGAGGGCGTCGACGACGACCTGGGGGAGGGGCACCACGCGGACCGATGCCTGGGTCTTGGGCGGTGCCAGGTAGGGCGGGCGGTCGGGCATGGTGACCAGCTGCCGGTCGACCGTCAGCTGCCGGCGGAGGAAGTCGGTGCGGTCGACCGTGAGACCGGACATCTCGCCCTACCGGAGCCCCTGCCCGCCGCGAGGGTGACCAACGCCCGGTACCTCTCCGGCATGGCCTCGGTCAGGGCCTCCACCGCCTCGAGCGTCATCCGTCAATGGGTTGCCGATGGAACTCTGGCAGCACTCGGGCGCTGGCAGCCAATGGCGCTGACCGTCACCGTGTCGTAGCCGTGTTCCGCGAAGAGCTGCCGCGCCGCCTCCAGGATGCGGGCTCGCGTCGAGGCCTTCCGCATGTCGCGTGGCGTCACACGGCGCACAGCTGGGCGCCGGAATCAGACCTTGAACTGGCCGACCAGCTGCTCGAGCGCCCCGGCCATGCTCGACAACTTCTCGGCCGCCTGCGCGGTCGTCGCAGCGCCCGCCGTGGTGGTCTCCGCGGCTCGGGCGACACCGGTGACGTTGTCGGCGATCTGGACGGAGCCGACGGCGGCATCGGAGACGTTGCGGTTCATCTCGGTCGTCGTGGCCGACTGCTCCTCCACCGCCGAGGCGATGGTGGTCTGGAAGTTGTCGATCTGGGCGATGATCTCCGAGATCCGGCTGATGGCGGAGACCGCGCCGGTGGTGTCGGCCTGGATGGCCGCCACCTTGTGGGCGATCTCCTCGGTGGCCTTGCTGGTCTCCTGAGCCAGCTCTTTGACCTCGTTGGCGACGACCGCGAAGCCCTTGCCGGCCTCACCGGCGCGGGCGGCCTCGATGGTGGCGTTGAGCGCCAGCAGGTTGGTCTGCTCGGCGATCGAGGTGATCACCTTGACGACGTTGCCGATCTCCGCCGACGACTCCCCGAGCTTGGCCACGGTCGCGGTGGTCTGGTCGGCCACCGAGACCGCCTGCTGCGCCACCCGGGCCGCCTCGCTGGCGTTGCTGGCGATCTCGGAGATCGACGCGCCCATCTCCTCGCCCGCCGCGGCGACCGTCTGGACGTTGCCGCTGATCTGGGCCGCCGCGGCGGCCACCAGGCCGGCCTGGGTCGAGGACTCCTGGGCGCTGAGGCTGATCTGCTTGCCGGCGGTGACCAGCTCCTCCGACGCGCCGGTCAGGGCGCTGACGTTGCCGCCGATGTCCCGGACGGTGTTCGCGATCTTCTCGACGAAGCGATTGAAGTTGCGCCCCAGCGCACCTAGCTCGTCCTGGCGGGCCTCGTCGACCCGCTGCGTCAGGTCGCCGTCGCCGTCGGCGATGTCGGCCAGCCGGTCGGTCATCGTCCGGATCGGACGGACGATCGAGCGGGTCATGAGGACGGCGATGCCGAACAGGAGCACCAGGCCCACGACCAGTCCGGTCACGACGACGGTCTGCGTCGTCCGGGCGGCGGCGTCGGACTCGGCGCCACGCACGTCCAGCAGTCCGCGCTCCTCCTCGTCCATGGCGGTCAGGAGGCCTCGGATCTCGTCCATGACGGCCTTGCCGCGGTCGGTGCGCACGATGGCGATCGCCGTCTCCGGACCCTGGGCACGCCGGACGTCGATCGTCTCCTGCATCTCGGCGAACTTCTGGTCCACCAGGCCGCGCAGTTCCTCGGCGCGCTCCTGCTGGCGGGGGTTGTCACTGGTCAGCTCTGCGAAGGCGTCGATCTCGCCCTGCACCCGCCCCTGGGCGTCCGTGTACGGCGCCAGGTAACTGTCGACCCCGGTCAGCAGGAAGCCGCGCTGCCCCGTCTCACCGTCCTTGAGCGTGCTCTCGATGGTCGAGACAGCGGCCAGCACCTGGTAGGTGTGCGTGACCATGTGACTGGTGTCGCGCATCGTGCCGGTGTTCCGGTAGGCGATGAAGCCGACCACCGCGAGCAGCACGAGCGCCGCCCCGAAGCCGGCCATCAGCCGACGGCCGATCGTCCAGGTGGAGCTCATGGGTCCTCCGATGACGGAGCGGGGTGATCCCGCAGGCGGCTCGAGACCTTGCGGTCATCGGCGGGCCGCCCCCGGTTCTCCACTCGAACGGGCACCGGCGGGCGGCCACCACCGCAGGCATCAGCAGATGAGCCAGCGGCCGGCGAGAGGCGGGTCGTTCCACCGCCACGGCGCCCTGCAGTGATCACTGCCCGGCGAGTCCAGCGCTTCGTACGGCTCGCAGACCCCCGCCGCCCATCCCGCAGGGGCGCGGAGCGCCCTTCGGGCGACCCGTCGCAGCCGACATCCTGGACCGGCTGTGGAGCGGCGCCGTCGTCCCGACACGGTCGGGGTGGGTTGACCGCGCGTGCGCCCTCAGTCCGCACCCAGTTCGCAGATGGTCCGCGATCCAGCAGGATGTGGTCGATCCCCACCAGTAGCGATCAACGGTGAGCCGGCAGGTCAACCGCCATGTGCGTCGACTTCCACGACCGATCCAGCACCGGCGGACCGTGCCCGGCGTACGGGCCGACTCGTCCGTCGTCCCTGACGACCCTGCTGCTCCGGGCCTGGCGGGTGCTCCATCGGCGCCAGGTGTTGCGCCGGCACCCCGGGGAGGAGGCTCGCCCGATGGACATCACCACCGTCAACGACCGGCACCTCTACCAGGCCCGGGTCGTGGTCCAGGATCCGGCGGACCCGTCCCGTCAGCTGGAGCTCGTGCGGAGGGTCGTCCGGTTCGGGCCCGTCGGCTGGCTGACGGTGATGGCGGCCTCGACCGAGGACGCCGAGATCGAGCTGTACCCGACCGCCCGGGTCCTGGCGGTCACCGACCTCCGTGAGGTCGGGGTGCCCGGGACCACCGGGTGACGACGCCGGTCACCAGCGGAGCGGATCGGTGAGCCGGGACTGCGCCGTGCGGCACACCCGGCAGTTCCCCCACAGGCCGATCGCGCGCGGAGAGGTGGGACGGCCGCACTCCGGGCACTCGACGGCCTGGTGCGACGGGATCTGGGCGTCGGTGAGCTGGGCGGCCGCTTCCCCGTCGGTCGTCCCCTCACCTCGGGCAGGGGAGTCGAGACCGGCGTCGGCGTCGCGTCCACGGTCTGTGGCGATGGGGCCTCCTCGTTCCGCACCGACGCTACCCGTCGCCGTCCGTCGCACGGCGGTCCCGGGCGCGCGGGTCCGCCCTCGGAGTGAGGCCGCGTCGTCCGCGCCGGTACTCGTGGATCGACCGATGAGTCGCCGCAGCGCCGGAGGTCCCCCTCCCGTGAGGCGGCCGCAGGGGCCGCGGCGACGACCGGGAGGACCCCGTGACCCAGTACCTGCTGTCCATGCCGCACGACTCGGCCGAGGAGCCGACGATGGCGACGATGGACCCCGCCGAGCTGGAGGCCGCGATGGCGGCGGCCGGCGCGTTCATGGAGGAGCTGACGTCCTCCGGCGCGCTCGTGTTCGCCGGCGGGCTGCACCCGCCGTCGACCGCCGTCACCGTCGACGCCACCGGGGACGGTCTCGTCCTCGCCGACGAGCCCTTCACCCGCGCGCCGGAGTACCTCGGCGGCTTCTGGGTCGTCGAGGCGCCGGACCGGGAGGCCGCCGTCGCCTGGGCCGCCGAGGCGTCGAAGGCGCTCGGCGCGCGGATCGAGGTGCGCGCCTTCCAGGAGGTGCCGGCCTGACGAGCGCCCGGTCACGGCTGCATGCGGGGGTCCTCCGTGGGGTCGGCGTAGGGAGCCGGGCAGCCGTCCTCGACGGCGTCGGGGCGCAGCTCGACGTGCCAGGGCTCGTTGCCGTAGACCTGGCACAGCCCGAAGTCCGCGCCGTGCTGCGACAGCCACGACATGGCGTCGGTCGGGCCGACGTCGACCGCGTCCCCGGTCACGTGCGCCGACGTCTCCGCCGTCGCCACCCAGCGCGCCGCCTCCTCTCGCGAGCCGTACTCGTCGACGGCCTCGCGCAGCAGCTGCTCCTGGTACTCCGGTGAGCGCCACCCGCTGGTGACGACGAACCCGACCCCGTCGCGGGACGCCGCCGACGCCGCCGCGCGGAGGGCGGCCAGCAGCTCGGCGTCGAGCCGGGACACCGCCGGGTACCGGTCGTCGAAGACCGTCGCGCCGTCGGGGAGCACGCCGTCGTCGACGGTGACGCCCATCGGGGGAGCGGGCGGGCTCCCGCCGTGCCGGAGGGACGGGGCGGGGCCGGCTCCCGCACAGCCGGCGGCGAGGACCAGGACGACGGCGGCCGGCAGCAGGGTCCGGCGAGCAACCAGAGCGGACATGCCCGCAGCCAAGGCGCGGGCGTGTTGCGGGGGCGTATGCCGCCGCGCATACGCCGGCGATACGCCCCCGCTCCCTACCCTCGCCGCATGCGCGTGCTGATCGTCGAGGACGAGCCCGTGCTGGCCGCGGCCATCCGCGACGGGCTGGGGCTGGAGGCGATCGCGGCCGACGTCGCCGGTGACGGGCACACCGCCCTGGAGCTGCTGGGCGTCAACACCTACGACGTCGCCGTGCTCGACCGCGACGTCCCGGGCCCCTCCGGCGACGAGATCGCACGGGGCATCGTCGCCACGGGCAGCGGCCTGCCGATCCTCCTGCTCACCGCGGCCGACCGCCTCGACGACAAGGCCTCCGGGTTCGAGCTCGGCGCCGACGACTACCTCACCAAGCCCTTCGCGCTGCGCGAGCTCGTGCTCCGGCTCCGCGCGCTCGACCGCCGCCGCGCCCACCACCGCCCGCCGGTTCGGGAGATCGCCGGCCTCCGGGTGGACCCCTTCCGCCGCGAGGTGTTCCGCGACGGTCGCTACGTGGCGCTCACCCGCAAGCAGTTCGCCGTCCTCGAGGTCCTCGTCGCCGCGGAGGGCGGGGTGGTCAGCGCCGAGGAGCTGCTCGAGCGCGCCTGGGACGAGAACGCCGACCCGTTCACCAACGCCGTCCGCATCACCATCTCCGCGCTGCGCCGGCGCCTCGGCGAGCCGTGGCTGATCGCCACCGTGCCCGGCGTCGGCTACCGGATCGAGGCCCCGGCCGGCGCCGGCGGAGGCGGCCGGTGACCCGGGCGCCCGGCCCGAGCGTCCGGCTGCGGCTCGCGCTCAGCTACGCGGGCCTCGTCGTCCTCACCGGCGCCCTGCTCCTGGCGGTCGTGTGGGTCTTCCTGCTCCGGTACGTGCCCGACGCCGTCCTGGTCACCGGCGGCGGGCGCGCCGGTGAGCCCGGCCTCTTCGTCCCCAACCGCTCCGACCTCGAGCGCGCGTTCGTCCCGCGGGCCGCCGCGGCCCTGGCCTTCCTGCTGCTCGTCGGCCTCGCGGGCGGCTGGTTCCTCGCCGGCCGGATGCTCGCCCCGCTCACCCGCATCACCGAGGCCACCCGGGTCGCGGCGACCGGCTCGCTGTCGCACCGGATCGCCCTGCCCGGGCGCAGCGACGAGTTCCGCGAGCTCGCCGACGCCTTCGACGGCATGCTCGCCCGGCTCGAGGCGCACGTCGCCGAGCAGCGCCGGTTCGCCGCCAACGCCTCCCACGAGCTGCGCACGCCGCTGGCCATCACGCAGACGCTGCTCGACGTCGCCCGGCAGGACCCCGGCCGCGACCCGGACGTCCTCGTCGAGCGCCTGCACGAGGTGAACACCCGGGCCATCGAGCTCACCGAGGCGCTGCTCCTGCTCAGCCGCGCCGACCACCGGCCGCCCGCCCGCGAGCGGGTCGACCTGTCGCTGCTCGTGGAGGAGGCCGCCGAGACGCTGCTGCCGCTGGCGGAGTCGCTCGGCGTCACCGTGCAGACCGCCGGCGACGTCGCCTCCGTGTGCGGCTCGCCCGCGCTGCTGCTGCAGCTGACGACGAACCTCGTCCAGAACGCCGTCGTGCACAACGTGCCCGGCGGCTGCGTCCGGGTGTCGACGACGACGCGCCCCGGCGCCGTGGTGCTCACCGTCGAGAACACCGGCGAGGAGCTCGCGCCCGAGCTGGTCGCCACGCTGACCGAGCCGTTCCAGCGCGGTGGCCGGCACGTCCGCACCGGGCACGCCGGCGTGGGCCTCGGGCTGGCGATCGTGGAGCGCGTGGCCGCGGCGCACGACGGCGCGCTCACCGTCGCTCCGCGCTCCGGCGGGGGCCTGCGCGTCACGGTGCGGCTCCCCGCCGCAGCGGCGCCGGCCGGGCCGTCGCGGACCGCAGGCCGGCCCTAGGGGCGGTCCAGCTCCCGCCCGGCCGCCGCGAGCACGGCCTCCCGGACGCGGTCGAGCGTCGCCGAGCGCAGCTTCCACTGCTGCCAGTAGAGGGTGACCTCGACGGCGGCGGAGGGGTCGAGGTCGACGAGCTCCGCGTCGAGGTCGCGCGCCTGCAGGTCGGGCACCATGCCCCAGCCGAGGCCGAGCGCGACGGCGCGGACGAAGTCCGCCGACGCGGGCACGAAGTGCTGCGGGGGAGTGGCGTCGCTACCGGCCCAGGCGTGCAGCAGCCGGTGCTGCAGCTCGTCCTCGCGGTCGAAGACGACGACCGGCGCCCGCGCCAGCCCCTCGGCGGTGAGCCCGTCCGGGAACCAGCGCCGCGCGAACGCCGGGGCGGCCATCGGCCGGTAGCGCATCGAGCCCAGTCGGGTGGAGGTGCAGCCGGGCACCGGCTCGGCCTCGGCCGTCACGGCGGCCATCACCGTGCCGGCGCGCAGCAGCGCGCTGGTGTGCTCCTGGTCGGCGCGGTGCAGGTCGAGGCAGACCTCCCCGGCCAGCGGCGCGAGCGCGGGCAGCACCCAGGTGGCCATCGAGTCGGCGTTGACGGCCACCGGCAGCGTCGGGACGGCGGCGGTCACGGGGTCGTCGCCGAGCTCGCGGGCGACGTCGGCGGTCAGCAGGTCGATCTGCCGCGCCAGGCGCAGCACCGCCTGCCCCGACTCGGTCACCCGCACCGGCTTGCTGCGCACCAGCAGGATGCGGCCGGTCGCCACCTCCAGCGCGCGCAGCCGCTGGCTCACCGCCGACGGCGTCACGTGCAGCGCCCGCGCCGCCGCCTCCAGCGTCCCGCCCCGCACCGTCGCGTCCAGTGCCCGCAGCTGCGCCAGGTCCAGCTCCACGGACAGCGAGGCTAACGGTGCAACAGGATCATTAGCTGGACCGGTGCTGCGGGACTTCCTAGCGTCGAGCGTGTGCTCACGACGCCTGCCCTGCTCGCCGCCGCCTCCGGACTCGCGCTCGGGCTGGGCCTGATCGTCGCGATCGGCGCGCAGAACGCCTTCGTCCTGCGCCAGGGCCTGCGCCTCGAGCACGTGGCCGCGGTGGTCGCGGTGTGCGCCCTCTCCGACCTGGCCCTCATCCTCGCCGGCGTCGCCGGGGCCGGTGCCGCGCTGGACCGGCTGCCGTGGCTCGTGCCCGTCGTCTGCTTCGCCGGCGCCGCCTTCCTGCTCGGCTACGGCGTCGTCGCCGCCCGGCGGGCGCTGCGCCCCGGCTCCCTGCTGCCCGACGCCGCCGGGGTCCGCGCGGGCCTCGCGGTCACCGTCGGCACCTGCCTGGCGCTCACCTGGCTCAACCCGCACGTCTACCTCGACACCGTCGTCCTGCTCGGCTCGACGGCCTCCACCTACGGCGACCAGCGGTGGGCGTTCGCGGCCGGGGCGGGGCTCGGCAGCATCGTCTGGTTCACCGCGCTCGGCTTCGGCGCGCGCCTGCTGCGGCCGGTGTTCGCCCGCCCCGCCGCCTGGCAGGTCCTCGACGGCGTCATCGCCGTCGTCATGACCGCCCTCGCGGTCTCCCTCGCCGTCCGCGGGGCCGCCGAGCTCTGACCCGGCTCAGCCGGTCCCGGCCTCGGCCGCCGCGGCCTCGCGCAACCGGTCCCGGTCGACGCCGAGCGCGGCCAGTGCCCGGGCCGCGGTGCCGTGCTCGAGCCGGGTGGCCGCGACGACGACGTGCGCGCCGGTCAGCCCGCCCCGCCCGGCCTTCGCCAGCGCGACGGCGTCCTGGAACACCTGCTGCGCCTGCGGGGTGGAGCGGAACGCGCCCGACGGCGACGCCTGCAGCGCGGGCGCGGCGGGGGTGGGCCCGGCCTCGATGCCGACGGCGGCCAGCGCGCCGGCGTGCGCCTCCTCGACGGCGGCGCGCAGCCGCTCCGGCGCGACGCCGACCCGGGCGAGCGCGCGGGCTGCGGACCCGTCGGGCAGCGCCGTGGCGGCCAGCAGCAGGTGCTCCGCGCCCGGCGTCTCCTCCCCGCCGGCGCGCGCCTCCGCCTCGGCCGTGGTCAGCAGCTGCTGGATCGTGCGCACGTCCCGCACGGCGGTCAGGAGCCCCATCGGATGTGTCCTCTCGGTCAGGAGCCGCGCCGGGCGCGGACCTCGGATGCGAACTTCTTGTGCGCGGCCTGGGCGCTGATCCCCAGCGCCTCGCCGACCTGGGCCCACGTCCAGCCCTGGCCGATCGCCTCGGCCACCGCCGCGGACTCCAGCCGGCCCGCGAGCCGGCGGAGCGCCACGACGGCGGCCAGGGCGGCCTCCGGGTCCTCGGGACCCGGGAGGGGCTGCAGCTCGGCCATGGCCATCAACCTAGATTGATGCGAGGCCGTTCGTCAACTCTGGTTGATGAGCGAGGTGAGGACGACGAGCCGCGACGTCGCCCGGGTCATCGCCACGTACCGGTCGACGGCGCCCTCCACCCCGGTGCCGAAGCGGTCGGGGTCGACGAGCACGACCAGGTCGAACTCGAGCCCCTTCGCCAGCTCGGGCGTCAGCGACCGGACGCGCTCACCCCCGCGGAACCCCGGCGCGCCGATCACGCAGGCGGTGCCTTCGGCGTGGGTGGCCAGCCACTCGTCGACGACCGCCTGCAGGTCCGACGCCGCCCCGTGCAGGACGGGGACGCCGCTGCTGCGGACCGACGTCGGCACGTTGGCGTCCGGCAGCACCGCCCGGATCACCGGCTCCGCCTCGGCCATCACCTCCGCCGGCGTCCGGTAGTTCACCGTCAGCGAGGCCACGGTCACCTCGGGGACGCCGACCCGCGCCAGCCGCTCCTCCCACGACTCGGGGAACCCGTGCCGCGCCTGCGCCCGGTCGCCCACCACGGTCAGGCTCCGCGACGGGCAGCGGAGCAGCAGCATCTGCCACTCGGCGTCGGTGAGCTCCTGCGCCTCGTCCACGACCACGTGCGCGAACGGGCCGGCCAGCGCGTCGGGAGGTGCGATGGGCAGCGCGGCGTCGTCGACCAGCGCGCCGCGCAGGTCCTGCCCCCGCAGCATCGACATCACGCCCATGTCGGAGTCGTCGGTGGCGATCAGGTGCTCGACGACGTCGGACATCCGGGCGCGGTCCGCGGCCACCTCGGCCTCCCGGCGCCGCCGGAGCCGGGCCACGGCCGGGTCGCCGAGCCGCTGCCGGGCGGCGTCGAGCAGCGGCAGGTCCGCGACCGTCCACGCGGCCGGGTCCGGGCGCTGCAGGCGCGTGACCTCCTCCGGTGTGAGCCAGGGGGCGCAGCGCCGCAGATAGGCCGGCACCGACCACAGGTCGCCGACGAGGTCGGCCGGCTCGATCAGCGGCCAGGCCCGGCCGAAGGTGCTGACCAGTTCGCGGTTCCCGGCCAGTGCCCGCCGGTACCGCGCGGTGGGGTCGGCCCGCCCGAGCCCGTAGGCGTCGAACTGGTCGTCGTCCTCGTCGTCGTCCTCGTCCTCTCCGGCGCCGTCGGTGAGCTTGTCGACCAGGACGTCGAGCAGCGCCTCCCACACCCGGTCGCGCGCCTCGGCGTGCCGCGAGCCCGGCTCGGCGGCCGCGAACGCCTCCGCCCAGTCGGCCGGGTCCAGCCGCACGTCGCCCCACGGCGTGACGACGTCCGTGCCGGTGGCCGGGGGCACCTCGTAGAGCCGCACGGCGGGCTCGACCGCCGCCACCATCCGCGCGTCGGCCTTGAGCCGGGCCACCTCCGGGTCGGCCTCGGGGGCGGCGGCGGCGCCCTCGGGCACGAGGTCGCGCAGCGTGCAGGTGCGCACGCCCTCCTCGCCGAGGCCGGGCAGGACGTCGGCGACGTAGGTCAGGTAGGGCCGGCTCGGGCCGACGAACAGCACCCCGCCGCGCCGGTGCCCGAGCCGCGGGTCGGCGTGGAGCAGGTAGGCGGTCCGGTGCAGGGCGACGACGGTCTTGCCGGTGCCCGGGCCGCCGTCGACCACCAGCGCCCCGCGGGAGCCGGCGCGGATGATCGCGTCCTGGTCGGCCTGGATGGTGCCCAGCACGTCGCGCATCCGCGGCGACCGGCTGCTGCCGAGGCTCGCGACGAACGCCGACTGGTCGTCGAGCGCCGCGTGCCCCTCGAGCCCGTCGGGGGTGAACACCTCGTCCCAGTAGTCGGTGATCCGGCCGCGGGTCCAGCGGTAGCGGCGGCGGCTGGCCAGGCCCATCGGGTCGGCGTGGGTGGCGCCGAAGAACGGCTCGGCGGCGGGGGAGCGCCAGTCGACCAGCAGCCGCCGGCCCGCGCCGTCGGTCAGCCCCAGCCGGCCGACGTACACCGGCGCCCCGCCGTCGGCGGGCACCATCCGGCCCAGGCACAGGTCCAGGCCGAACCGGCGCAACGTCCGCAGCCGGGCGGTGAGCCGGTGCACCTCCAGGTCGCGGTCGAGCGCCTCCTGGCCGGTGCCGCCCGGGGCGCGGCGCTCGGCGTCGAGCCGGCCGGAGAGCTCGGCGACCGTCCGCCGGAGGCTGTCGGCCATGGCGGCGAAGTGCGCCTCGTCGGCGGCCACGAGGTCCGGGTCGGCCTTCGCGGAGAGGCGGTCGGGGAGGTCGAACGCGCTGGTGGGGAGGGAGGTCTGAGCAGCCACGGCAAGCGATGCTGAGCCTTCCCCCGGGTCTTGCCGCAAGCCCCGGCAGGCGCTATACGTTGAAGTGGGAGGACGGGCGGCGATGAATTCCGCCCCTCTCCCGGGTCCTCCCCGCGTGACGACGACCGCGGTCGACCTGTGGCCCCTCATCCACGCCGAGCGCCGCGCGCTGGCCGCCGACCTGCGCCACCTCGACGAGGACCGCTGGGCCGCCCCCTCGCTGTGCAGCGGGCTCACCGTCCGCGAGGTGCTCGCCCACCTGACGGCCGCCGCCAGCCTGGGCGGGTTGCGCTGGCTGGCCGGGGTGCTGCGCTGCCGGTTCGACTTCGACCGGCAGGTGACGATGCGCCTGCGCGAGCACCTGGGCAGCTCCGGCGCGGACACCCTGGCCCGCTTTGAGCGGGTCGTCGCGAGCACCACCGCCCCGCCGCTGCCGCGGATCGCGCTGCTCGGGGAGGTGGTCGTGCACGGCGCCGACGTGCGCCGGCCGCTCGGGCTCACCGGTGCCTCCTCGGTCGACACCCTCACTCGGGTGGCCGCCTACTACTCCCGCAGCGACCAGGTGGTCGTCGCGCGGGGCCGCATCGGCGGCCTGCGGCTGGAGGCCACCGACGGCCCGTTCGCCGCCGGGGCCGGGCCGCTCGTCAGCGGCCCGACCCTGGCGCTGGTCATGGCGATGACCGGCCGCGCCGCCTTCCTCGGCGACCTGTCCGGCGACGGCGTCGAGGTGCTGCACGCCCGCTGCTGAGCGAGGGGGTCGGCGGCCGCCGGCCCGGGTAGGCGGTCGGCATGCCCCTCCGTTCCCTGGACCCGTTCGCCGTGCCCCGCGCCGTCACCTCCTCCGCCCTCGCGCTCGGGACGGCGGTACGCGGGGCCCGGGTCTTCCACCCGCGCGGCGAGGCACGGGCCGCGAGGCTCGAGACCGACGGCGGCGGCTCCTGGGGCGCACGGCTTCTCGACGAGGCCGGCCGGCACGACGCCGTCGTCCGGGTTTCGCGCGGCGCCGGGCTGCCCGAGCCGCTGCCCGACGTCGTCGGCCTGGCGGTCCGGCTCGACGGGCTCGGCCGCGGCGGCGGGCCGCTGGACCTCCTGGTGAACACCGCCGGCGGCCCGCCCGTGCTGCGCCACGTGTTCCTGCCCGCGCCGCTGGGCCGCACGTTCTCCTCCGTGCTGCCCTACCGCACGGGCAGCGGGCGCACCCTGCTGCTGGGCGCGCGCGAGGCCGGCGACGGGTACGACCTGCTGGCCGCCCCGCTCGCCGGCGGCTGGACGCGGTGGGGCCGGCTCACTCTCGGCGGCGCGCTGCCCGGGGAGGTGTCGGAGGAGCTGCGGTTCCGGCCGACCCTCGGCGCCGACGACCTGCAGCCGGTGGCGCTGTTCCGCGCCGTGCGCGACCTGTCCTACCGGCTGAGCCAGGCGGTCCGTCCCTGACGGTCCGCGGCGCTGCTCAGTCGTCGACCGGCCGGCGCCGGCCGGGGCGGTCGGGGTTCAGCAGCGAGTGCTTGCGCCCGTAGGCGAAGTAGACGACCAGGCCGATGAGCATCCAGACGCCGAAGCGGGCCCAGGTCTCCCACGGCAGCTGCCAGATGAGGAACAGGGAGGCGAGGACCCCGAACGCGGGCACCACGGGCATGAGCGGCAGGCGGAACGAGCGCGGCGCATCCGGCTTCGTGTACCGGAAGAAGATCACCGCTGCGCAGACGACGATGAACGCCGACAGGATGCCGATGTTGGTCAGGTCCGCCACGGCGCGGATGGGGAAGACGCCGGCCAGGACGGCCGACCCGAGGCCGGCGATCCAGGTGACCCGCTGCGGCGTGCCGCTCCGGTCCACCTTGGCGAACCACGGGGGCAGCAGGCCGTCGCGGCTCATGGAGAACCAGACGCGGGTGACGCCCAGCAGGAAGGTCAGCATCACGGTCAGGATCGACAGCACCGCGAAGACGGAGATGATGCTGGCGACCACCGACAGGCCCACGCCCTCGAAGGCCGAGGCGAAGCCGGCGGTCGGGTCGATGTCCCGGTAGTCCTGCATCCCGGTGAGCACCAGGGTGGCGGCGACGTAGAGCAGCATCGCGATGACCAGCGACAGGATGATCGCCTTCGGCATGTGCTCCTTGCCGTCCTCCGCCTCCTCGGCCGCGGTGCTCATGGCGTCGTAGCCGAAGACGGCGAAGAAGACGGTGGCCGCGCCGGTGAGCACCGGGCCGAAGCCCGAGGGCAGGAACGGGTCGTAGTTCCCGGCCTCGATGTAGAACACGCCGAGCCCGATGATGCCGAGGATCAGCAGGATCTTGATGCCGACGGCGATCAGCTCGAACCGGCCGAAGGTCCTCGTCCCGCGGCTGAGGATGAACGTGACGAGCAGGCAGATCAGGACGGCGGGCACGTTGACGACGCCGCCCTCCTCGGCCGACGCGGTGAGCGACGTCGGCAGGGTGAGCCCGAGGTTGTCCAGCAGCTCCCCGAGGTAGCCGGAGATGCCGATGGCCACGACCGCGACGATCGCGATGTACTCCAGCAGCAGGTCCCAGCCGATGAACCAGCCGACGATCTCGCCGAGGGCCACGTAGCCGTAGGTGTAGGCGGAGCCCGCCCG
Organism: Geodermatophilus sp. SYSU D01119; assembly: GCF_054049975.1. Taxonomy (NCBI): domain Bacteria; kingdom Bacillati; phylum Actinomycetota; class Actinomycetes; order Geodermatophilales; family Geodermatophilaceae; genus Geodermatophilus; species Geodermatophilus sp. SYSU D01119. The sequence continues at coordinate 80,739 of NZ_JBJGYL010000022.1, forward strand.
CGGGATCATGCCGGCGAACTCGGCGTAGGACAGCGCCGCCGCGGCGGAGGCCAGCCCCGCGATGAGGAACGCGATGAGCACGGCCGGCCCGACGCCCTCGTTGTTCTCGTCGCCGGCGGCCACCAGCCCGGCCAGCGAGAAGATGCCGACGCCGATGATGCCGCCGACGCCGATCGCGGTCAGCTGCCAGAGCCCCAGGCTCTTGGCCAGCACGCCGCCGGCGGAACGCTCCTCCTCGTCGTCCATCTGCTCCACCGGCATGCGCCGCCAGATCGAGTGCGCATCGCGGGTGCTCATGGGCGTCCCCTCGTCGCTGGCCCCGTGGTGGAGGAGAGGGTGCTCGCCCCGGCCCCGATCGGCAAAGCGGGGACGGCGATCCGTGCACGGAGGTCTCGCGTCGTCCCGGCGGCGGGGCCAGCATCGGCGCATGGACGTCGACGCGCGGCTGCGCGAGCTGGGCCTGGAACTGCCCGAGCCGATGACCCCGGCGGGGAACTACGTGCCCGCCAAGGCCGCGGGCGACCTGCTGTACCTCTCCGGGATGGGACCGATCCGGCCCGACGGGAGCCTCGTCGCGGGCAAGGTGGGCGACGGCGGCCTCGACCTCGACACGGCACGCGAGGCGGCCCGCCTCACCGGCCTGCAGATGCTCGCGGCGATGCGCGCGGAGCTCGGCGACCTCGACCGTGTCCGCTCGGTGGTCAAGCTGTTCGGGATGGTCAACTGCCGGCCCGGCTTCAACCGCACGCCCGCGGTGGTCGACGGCTGCTCGGACCTGCTCGTCGCGGTGCTCGGCGACCGCGGCCGCGGCGCCCGCTCGGCGGTCGGGATGGCCGAGCTGCCCTTCGACATCGCCGTCGAGATCGAGGCCGTCGTCCAGGTCGCTGCCTGACGCGGTCAGCCGGCGGCGGCCCGCTGCCACTCCCGCGGGCTCACCCCGTAGGCCGCGCGGAAGCGGCGGGCGAAGTGGCTGGCGTCGGCGAAGCCGCACGCGCGGGCGGTCGCGGCGATCGGTCGCTGCCGTCCCGCGGGGCTCGCCAGCCGTGACCGCGCGGCCTCGAGCCGGCCGGCGATGACCTCCTGCTCGAGGCTCGCGCCGGCCGCCGCGAACGCCTTGTAGAGGTGGCGCACCGAGACGCCGTGCGCGCGGGCGACGGAGGCCGGGGTGAGCCCGGGGTCGGTGAGGTGCCGGGCGACGTGCGCGCGCACCCGGGTGACGAGGGTGTCCTCGCGCACCGCCGGGCCGTGCCGGTCGTCGCCGGCCGCGGAGACGACGAGGGCGCGCAGCAGCTCGACGGTCGCCGTCCCGAGCGCCGCGGCGCCCGGGTCGGCCGACAGCTCCGGCGCGGCGTCGGCGAGCCGCTGCAGGTGCGCGCGGACCAGGTCGTGCAGGGGGCTCGCGCGCAGCCGCGGCGTGGCCCGGCGGACGACGTCGAGGGGCAGCCCGAGCCGGTCGAGGGGGACCAGCAGCGCCCGCGACCCGCCGCCGGTGGCGCAGGCGAAGCCGTAGGGCGAGCTCATGTCGACGAGCATCAGGTCCCCGCCCCGCACCAGCTGCTCGTGGCCGAGCTGGTCGAACTCGCCGCGGCCGCGGTGCTGGAAGGCCAGCGCCACCACGGCGCCGTCGTCGCGGGCCACGTGCCGGCGGGTGCGCACCATCCGGAACCGCGTGGCGTCGGTGGCCAGCAGCGTCACCGTCCCGTACGGCCACGCCTGCACCCGGGCCTCCATGGCCCCGGGCTCCTCGCGGTGCTCGACGCGGCAGGGCGCGGCGGCCTCCTGCATCGCGACGCGGAAGGCCTCGGCGCGGTCGGCGCGGGGGAGCGGGGCGGTGTCGAAGAGCAGCATGGCGCCGTCCTGGACTCGGTCAGCGGTGGTCCCCGTGGACGCCGCCGAGCCTGGCAGAGCCGGTCCCGCGCCGGGAAGCAGGCGACGTGCGGGCAGGGACCGCGGTCGTGCACGCAGGGCACGGCCGGCGCGCCGTCCCGCTGCCAGGCTCCGGCTCACCGGCCACCACCTGCGAGGGAGCGACCATGACCGTGCCGTCCGTCCCCGACACCATCGTCCTCGTCCACGGCTTCTGGGTGACCCCGCGCAGCTGGGAGCACTGGAAGGCGCACTACGAGGGGCGCGGGTTCCGGGTGCTGACGCCGACCTACCCGGGCTTCGAGGGAGAGGTCGAGGCGCTCAACGCCGACCCGACGCCGGTCGCCGAGGTGACCCTGCCGGCGATCGTCGACTCGATCGCCGACGTGGTCCGCGGCCTCGACCGCCCGCCGGTGCTCATCGGCCACTCGGCCGGCGGCACGATCGTGCAGCTGCTGCTCGACCGCGCGCTCGGCGCCTGCGGCGTGGTGCTCAACTCCGCGCCCACCGAGGGCGTGCGGGTGGTCCCGCTGTCGCAGCTGCGTTCGACGTGGGCGGTGCTCAAGAACCCCGCCAACCGGCACCGCGCCGTCGGGCTCACCGAGGAGCAGTGGCACTACGCGTTCACCAACACGTTCTCCGGGGAGGAGTCCCGCGAGCTGTACCGGCGCTACCACGTGCCCGCCTCGGGCCGGATCCTGTGGAACTCGGTGCTGGCCAACCTGATGCCCGGCCCGCAGGACGCGCACGTCGACTACGGCAACCCGGCCCGCCCGCCGCTGCTGTTCGTCTCCGGCGGGGAGGACCACATCATGCCGCCGGCGATCCAGCGCTCGAACGCGGCGCACTACCGCGGCGACCCCGTTCCCGAGCTGCGCGAGTACCCCGGCTACGCCCACCTGCTGCCCGCCCAGCCGGGGTGGGAGCGGATCGCCGACGAGGTCCTCGACTGGGCGCTGGCGCACGCCACCGGCTCCCGCTCCGAGCCGGCCGGGGCGCAGTGAGGCTCACCCACGTCGGCGGGCCGACGCTGCTCGTCGAGCTGGACGGGTGGCGGCTGCTCACCGACCCCACCTTCGACCCGCCCGGCCGCTCGTACTCCTTCGGCTGGGGCACCGGGTCGACCAAGACCGCCGGCCCCGCGCTCGCCCCGGAGGACCTGCTGCCGGTCGACGCGGTCCTGCTCACCCACGACCACCACGCCGACAACCTCGACGACGCCGGCCGGGCGCTGCTGGACCGCGTGCCGGTGGTGGTGACCACCGAGTCCGGCGCCCGGCGGCTCGGTGGGGACGCCCGGGGGCTGCGGCCCTGGGAGTCGACGGTGCTCGCCGCGCCCGGGCTGCCGCCGCTGGAGGTGACCGCCACGCCCGCCCGGCACGGGCCGCCGCTGAGCCGCCCGGTGGTCGGCGACGTCGTCGGGTTCGCGCTGCGGGAGCCGGGCCGGACCGACGGCGTGCTGTGGATCTCCGGGGACACGGTGGCCTTCCGCGGGCTCCGGTCGGTCGCCGAGCGGCTGCGGGTCGACGTCGCCGTGCTGCACCTGGGCGGCGTGCGGTTCCCGGTGAGCGGGCCGCTGCGCTACTCGATGACCGGCCGGCAGGCGGCGCGGGTGGCCCGGCTGACCGCGCCGCGGGTGGTCGTGCCGGTGCACCACGAGGGGTGGAGCCACTTCCGGCAGGGGCGCGCGGGCGCCGAGCGGGAGCTCGCGGCCGCGCCGGAGGACGTGCGGCGCCGGTTCCGGTGGGTCGAGCGCGGGGTCGCGACGGAGGTCTGATCGGCGGGGGTCCGAGCGGCGGGGCGCTCGTAGACTGGTCGGGGTGAGTGCCGCCCCCGCCGCCCTGACCGTCGCCCTCGGCGACCGGTTCGCCCGCACCCTGCCGGAGATGGCGGTGCCGTGGCAGGCGGCCGACGTGCCGGCGCCGCGGCTGCTGGCCCTCGACGAGCAGCTGGCCGCCGAGCTGGGGCTCGACGCCGGCGCGCTGCGCACCCCCGCCGGGCTGGCGCTGCTCACCGGCACCGCCGTCCCGGAGGACGCGCGGCCGGTCGCGCAGGCCTACGCCGGCCACCAGTTCGGCTACTACAACCCGCGCCTGGGTGACGGCCGGGCGCTGCTGCTCGGCGAGCTGACCGACGGCGAGGGCCGGCTGCGCGACCTGCACCTCAAGGGCTCGGGCCGCACGCCGTTCTCCCGCGGCGGCGACGGGTTCGCCGCGGTCGGGCCGATGCTGCGCGAGTTCGTCGTCGGCCGGGCCCTGCACGCCCTCGGCATCCCGACCAGCCGCGCGCTCGCCGTCGTCGCCACCGGCCGTCCCGTGCGGCGCGAGACGGTGCTGCCCGGCGCGGTCCTGGCGCGGGTGGCGGCCAGCCACCTGCGGGTCGGCAGCGCGCAGTACGCGCGTGCCACCGACGACCGCGACCTGCTGCGGCGGCTCGCCGACGAGGCGATCGAGCGGCACCACCCGGCCGCGGCCGGGGCGCCGAACCGGTACCTCGCGCTGTACGAGGCGGTCGTCGCCGCGCAGGCCCGGCTCGTGGCGCGGTGGATGCTCGTCGGGTTCGTGCACGGCGTGATGAACACCGACAACGTGACGCTGTCCGGCGAGACCATCGACCTCGGCCCGTGCGCGTTCATGGAGGGCTACGACGCCGACGCCTGGTACAGCTCGGTCGACGAGGGCGGGCGGTACCGGTACGGCAACCAGCCGCTGGTGGCCGAGTGGGACCTCGCCCGGCTCGCCGAGGCGCTGCTGCCGCTGTTCGCCGAGGAGCAGGAGGAGGCGGTCGAGCTCGCCGTCGGCGCGCTGCGCGGCTTCCGCCCCGCCTACGACGCCGCGTGGCTCGGCGGGTGGCGGGCCAAGCTCGGCCTGCCGGCCGGGCTCGACGACGCCGTCGCCACCGCGCTCGTCACCGACCTGCTCGACCTGCTGCAGGCCGGGAAGGTGGACCTGACCTCGTTCGCCCGCCGGCTGTCCGCGGCCGCGCGGGGCGACGCCGAGCCCGCGCGCAGCCTGGTGCTCGACCTCGCCGGCATCGACGCCTGGATCGAGCGGTGGCGAGCGACCGGCCCGGACGCCGACGCGATGGACCGGGTCAACCCCGTCTACGTGCCGCGCAACCACCTGGTGGAGGAGGCGCTGGCCGCCGCGACCGCCGGTGACCTGGCGCCGTTCGACCGGCTCGTCGAGGTGGTGAGCCGGCCGTTCGAGGAGCGCTCGGGGCTGGAGCGCTACGCCGAGCCCGGCCCGGCCGGCCCGTACGTCACCTTCTGCGGGACCTGAGCCGCCTGCCGACCCGCTGACGGCCCGCCGCCGCCTTGCCCCGGCACGGCGGCGGGTCGATGCTGCGGCATGGCCACCACGAAGCCGTCCGCGCCCTCCGTCGAGGAGTCGCCGTCGTCCACCGGCAAGGTCGACACGGCCTGGTACGAGAAGGAGGTCGCGCGGCTGCAGGTCGAGCTGGTCAAGCAGCAGGAGTTCATCCGCGCCCGCGGGCTGCGCGTCGTCGTCGTCTTCGAGGGGCGGGACGCGGCCGGCAAGGGCGGCGCGATCCAGCGGATCACCGAGACGCTGAACCCGCGGGCCGCGCGGGTCGTGGCGCTGCCGGCGCCGACCGAGCGCGAGCGCGGGCAGTGGTACTTCCAGCGCTACGTGGCGCACCTGCCCACCCGCGGCGAGATGGTCCTGCTCGACCGGTCCTGGTACAACCGCGCGGGCGTCGAGCGGGTCATGGGGTTCTGCACCGACGAGGAGTACGAGGAGTTCCTCCGCTCCTGCCCCGAGTTCGAGCGGATGCTCGTGCGCAGCGGGATCGTGCTGGTCAAGTACTGGTTCTCCGTCAGCGACACCGAGCAGGAGAAGCGCTTCCAGAAGCGGCTCGAGGACCCGACCAAGCGCTGGAAGCTCAGCCCGATGGACCTCGAGGCGCGCAACCGCTGGGTCGACTTCTCCAAGGCCAAGGACGCGATGTTCGCCGCCACCGACATCCCCGAGGCGCCGTGGTGGGTGGTCGAGGCCGACGTCAAGAAGCGCGCCCGGATCAACGTGATGACCCACCTGCTCGCCCAGGTCCCCTACGAGGACCTCACGCCGGAGCCGCCGCAGCTGCCGCCGCGCCCGCCGGTCGACGAGGACTACGTCCGCCCACCCAAGGACAGCCAGCGCTTCGTCCCCGACGTCGTGCCCTGAGGCGCCCCAGCCGAGTAGCTCCGGGACGACGGCCTCCCGAGGAGCGGGTGGTCGCCGCCGGACTGGGCCGATCGGCGCGCCGGACCTACGCTCGGGGCTCCCGGCGGAGGGGGCGCTGCCATGGAACGGATCCCGGACTCGCTGCCGGTGCTCGGCCGCGGCCGGCACCGCGCACCCGCGCGCGGCGCGTGCTTCCTCGAGTACACGGCGCTGCTGGCGGGCGAGCCGTTCACCGACGCGCCGCAGTGCGTCGACGCCGAGCTCGCCGCCGTGCTGCGGCACGCCAACGACGTCCTCTCCGACGCCGACCGGCCGCGACTGCTGCCCCTGCTCGGCCGTGCGATCGGCCTCGTCGCTGCTGGACCCGACGCGGGCCGCCTGCAGCGCCGGGTCGCCCAGGGGTTCGCGGCCGCGGTCGGGAGCCCCCTGTCGCCGGAGGAGCTGCGGTGGGTGCGGGTGGGCGCGGTCGACCGGCTCTTCTGGTCGCTGATGCTCGAGCCGGTGCCGGTGAGCACCTCGCCGGCGTGGGTGGCCCGGCTGGTGGAGCGCCTCGACCTGCTGCACGGGTGCTTCGAGGCGGCTCTGGCCGTGCCCGCGGGGTCGCGCGTGTGAGTGCCGTGGTGCGCGTCCGCAGGGAGGCGAGCGCCGAGCACGCGCCGGACGCCGCGGTGCTGGCGGTGCTCGCCCGCGCGGTGTCGCCGTCGTCGCGGGCCGAGGCGCTGGAGCGGGCCTCGACCCTGACCGCGGGCCTGCGCTCGGCGCTCGAGGTGGCCGCCGGGGTGCGCCGGGTGGTGCTGTCCCGGGTGTCAGTGCACGAGCGGCACGCCTGGGACCCCGACACCGGCCGGCACCGGCGCGACGGGTGGGAGGCGTCGGTGAGCGGGTCGGTGCGGGTGGACGCCGGCGCGGCGGACGCCGTGGCCGAGGTGGCCGCCGGCGCCGGGGCGGAGATCTCCGGGGTCGGGTGGGTGCTCGACGACCCCGCGTCCGCGCGCCGCGCCGTCCGCCGGGCCGCCGTCGACGCGGCCCGGGAGGCGGCCGAGGACCTCGCCGACGCCGTCCGCCGGCCGCTGGGCGCGCTGGTGGAGCTGGCCGACGCGGGGCTGTCGTCGGCGACGGCCGGCGGCCCGGAGCTCGTGATGGCCAAGGCCCGCGGCTCGCTGGGCGGCGAGCCGGAGCTGCACCTGGACCCGCAGGACGTGACCGTCCACGCCGTCGTCGAGGCCACCTACGCCCTGGACTGACCGGCGGCGCGTGCCATGATCGGCCGGCCGGTGCGGCCCCCGACCGGGGACCCCCGCCGGCCCCGACCCGCGACGCACCCCGTGGGCCCGGCGCCGGCGCGGCACCTGCTGCCGTCACCCCGCCGCGGCCCGGGACGCGTCCGCGTGGAGACGCCATGACCGCCACCGCACCCCACCCGCCGTCGCCCTGGCCGGGCTCCCGGTACGAGACCGAGCACCGCTGGCAGCTCGACGGCGCCCGCACGCTCGACGACGTCGTCGCCCGGTTGACCGCGCTCGCCGCCGAGCTGCGGGCCGCGCACGCCGCCGGGTGGGTCCCGGAGCAGCCGCTGCGCGACGGCCACCTGGTCGCCACCCGCCCCTCCCGCCGGGCGCGCGCCCGCGACGGCGTCGTCGTCCCGCCCGGGGGCGGTCAGGCGCCGCCGCTGCCGGTCTGGCGCGTGCGGGTGGTCGACGAGCCGCCGGCACCGGGCGACGACGTCCTCGACCTCCGCGCCGCGCGGCGGACGTCCGTGGTCGCGTGGGGCGGCGCCGGCCCGCGGCAGGTGTCGGGCCCCGAGCCGGCCGCCGGGCTGCTCGCCGAGCTCGACCGTCAGGTGACGGCGGCCGACGCGGGGGAGCGCCGGTGGGCGGTGGCGCCGGCGCGCGTGGGCCCGGGGCACGACCTGGTCGCCGACGGCAGCGCGCTGCGCGTGCACGCGGTGGAGGACGGCGCGCTGGTGCGCACGATCGAGGCGCTGACCTTCCGACACGCCGCCGACCGGGCCGTCACGCTGGCCGACGCCGCCGCGGCCTACGAGCGCCTGGCGGGGGTGGCCGCGGCGATGGCCGCCGCCGGCGGCCGGCTGACCGACTCCGACGACGGCCTGCTGGCCGTCCGCTACGGCCGCTGAGCCGTGGACCTGCACGCCGATGTCCTGGGACGTGCCGACGCGCCGGCGCTGCTGGTGCTCGCGGGTGGCGCGGCGGCCCACCCGTCGTACCTCGGGGACCTGGCCGGGCTGGGGGAGCGGTACCGGCTGGTGCTGCCGCACCTGCGCGGGGTGGGCCGGTCGCGCGACGCCCCGCTCGCCTCGCGGTGGGAGCAGGCGGACGACGTCGACCGGCTGCGGGCCTCGGCGGGGCTCGACCGGTGCGCTGTGGTGGCGCACTCCGCGGGCACCCGCCTGGCCGTGGCCTACGCGGTCCGCTTCCCCGAGCGCCTCTCGGCGCTGGTCCTGGTGACGCCGCCCGCCGAGTACCTGGTGGACGTGCCGTCCGATGTCGCGGACCTGGTCGCCGCCCGGGCGGGGGAGCCGGCCGTGGCATCAGCCCTGGCGGCGCTCGAGGCGGGACCCGACCTCACCGACGACGACACCTTCACCGCCTGGCGCCTGCGCACCGCGCCGCTCGGCTACGCCCGGTGGGACGCGACGACGCGCGGACACGCGGAGGCGATGCGGTACTCGCTGGCCGCGGCGCGGGCGTTCATGGCGGGGGACACCCCGGGCGGGCTCCGTGAGCGGTTGGCCTCGGTGGCCGCACCGACCCTCGTCGTCGCCGGAGCGCAGGACACGGCGGCCGGCTGTACTCCGGTGCTAGCGGTGGCCGACTTGTTCCTGCGTGGGGAGGCCGCGGCCATCGACGACTGCGGTCACTTCCCGTGGGTGGAGCAGCCGGCCGCCTTCCGTGCCGTCGTCGGGGCGTTCCTCGAGCGGGCCCTCACCTGACGCGCGCCCTCGCGGGCGTGGGTCAGAACGGTGGCGGGTCGTCGGCGGGGTCGGGTGGTGCGGCTCGCCCCGGTGGAGGGTCCGGTGCGGGCGGTGGTGGGCGCATGCCCGGTGGCCGGGTGGTGCGGGTGATGCCCGACGGAGTGGTCACCGTCAGCACGCCGTCGGTGCTCATGGCGAAGTGCCAGCCGGGGGCGAAGGTCTTGAGGCGGTGGTGGCTGCGGCACAGGCAGCACAGGTTGGCGCAGTCGGTGGCGCCGCCGGAGGCGTGGGGGATGACGTGGTCGGCGTCGGCCCACCCGACGCGTTGGCCGCAGGTGGGGAAGCGGCAGGTGCGGTCGCGGGTGCGCACGAACCGCTGCTGCGGTCGGCTGGGTGCGTAGCCGTCGGTGGCCTCGGGGCGGTCGAGGACCGGGCAGCCGCAGCCGC
>NZ_JBJGYL010000023.1:0-89932 GCF_054049975.1 Geodermatophilus sp. SYSU D01119
CCGGAAGTGGAAGCACCGCGAGGTGTGGAGCTGACCGGTACTAACAGGCCGAGGGCTTGACCACACACCTTCCTGCCAACACAAGACAGGTGTTCACACAAAGCGTCCACTGTGCAGCTCTGAACGCCCGACCCGTGCAGGGTTGTTGTTCACAGTGTTACGGCGGCCATGGCGAGAGGGAAACGCCCGGATCCATTCCGAACCCGGAAGCTAAGCCTCTCAGCGCCGATGGTACTGCCCTGGAGACGGGGTGGGAGAGTAGGACGCCGCCGGACAACTCTTCACAGCAAGGGCCCCCACCACCCGGTGGGGGCCCTTGCTGCATTTCCGGGACATCCCTGAGGCGCCGTGGCATCGCGGGCCCGCACCTGGGGCGTTGTGGCATCGCGGGCCTGCAGGTGTGCCGCACGGCCCCGCTTCCGTCAGGACGGAACCGGGGCCGTGGATGGGACTGCCGTCGTCGGCTGTCAGGGGACGATGCGGCGGAGGCCGGCGAAGGAGAGGGCCGCCGTCGCGGCCGCCAGCGCCACCGGGATGGCGACGGCGAGGGTGAGCACGGACTGGTCGACGAGCCAGGTGCCGACGTCGCCCCACCAGCCCCGCCAGGAGACCAGCACCGCGAGGCCGCCGAAGACCACCATCGCGCCGATCACCAGGCCCCAGATCCCGAACTGGCCCCAGCGCTTCATGACCACGCCGATGGCGACTCCCAGGAAGGCCGCGGCGAGCATGGGGGCGCCCGAGACGAGGACCTGCAGGGCCGTGTTGTCGACGTCCATCTGCCCCGGGGCCCAGAAGTTCAGCCGGACGCCCCACCCGCCCGTGGCGTCCTCGAGCGCGGCGAGGAGCGCCACGGCGACCCCGTACACGAGCGAGGCGACGAGCGCCGCCAGCGCCGTGCCGAGGTAGAAGGCGCGCCGGCTCAGGCTCATCCCCATCGCGAAGGGCATCACCTGGGTCACCGACTGGATGAATACCACCAGGACGGTGATGTAGAGGGACGCCAGGCCACCGGTGATCCCGCCGCCCGGTTGCTCACCGGCGTCGGTCAGGGACCAGACCGCCAGGTTGATGGCGAAGCTCAGCGAGACGACGCCCCAGGGGATGCCGACCGTCAGCAGCGGGTTCATCGAGTGCAGGCGGGCGGCCGCCAGGACGCGGTTCATCGGGTGGCTCCCTCGTAGGGCGTGGACGATCGGGCGGTGCGGGCCGCGGCGGCCGCGGACGGGGTGCCGGCGGCCCGGGTGCTCAGCGCGACGACCAGTTGCTGCAGCGGGGTGGGCTCCGCCGTCAGCCCGGCGACGGACAGGTCGGCCGGGTCGACCGGGCGGTTCAGCCTCACCACGGCGCGCGTGGAGCCGCCCAGGGCGTCCCGGGTGAGCACCTCGTGCTCCCGGGCCAGCGACTCGACCCGCTCGGTGGGCCCGGTGACGGTGAGGGCGGACGCGCGCAGGGTCTCGACGTCGTCGTCGAGCAGGACGCGGCCGCCGTCGAGGAGGACGACGTGCTCGAGCAGCCCGCTGATCTCCTCGATGAGATGGGTGGACAGGACGATCGTCCGGGGCTCCTCGGCGTAGTCGGCGATCAGCCGGTCGTAGAAGAGCTGCCGGGCGACGGCGTCGAGGCCGAGGTAGGGCTCGTCGAAGAAGGTGACCGGCGCCCGGGACGCCAGGCCGATCGTGATCCCGACGGCCGACACCATGCCGCGGGACAGCTTGACCACGGGCCGGCGGGCGGGGAGGTCGAAGTCGGCCACGAGCGAGCGGGCCAGGTCCTCGTCCCAGGTGGGGAAGAGGGTGGCCGCCGCCGACAGCGCGTCGCGCACCCGGAAGTGGTCGGGGTAGCGCTGGCTCTCCTTGACGAAGCAGACCTGCTGCAGGACGGCGTCGTCCTCGAAGGGGTCGGCGCCCAGCACCCGCACCTGGCCGCTGGTGGGCACGCGGTGCCCGGCGAGCAGCTGCATCAGCGTCGTCTTGCCGGCGCCGTTGCGGCCGAGCAGGCCGGTGATGCCGTCGGTGGCGAAGGAGGTGGTCACCGCGTCGAGGGCGATGTGCTCCCGGTACCGCATGGTGACGTCGGTCAGGGTGGCCGCGGCGGTCATCGCTCGTCCTCCCAGCGGTCGATCATGCGGGCCAGCTCGGTGGTGGAGATGCCGAGCTTGTGCGCCTCGGTCATCAGGGGGCGGACGTACTGGTCGGCGAACTCGCTGCGGCGGCGCTTGAGCAGCTGCTCCCGGGCGCCCGTGGCGACGAACATCCCGACTCCTCGTCTCTTGTAGAGGACCCCGTCGGCGACGAGCTGGTTGAGGCCCTTGGCGGCTGTCGCGGGGTTGATGCGGTGGAAGGCGCTGAGCTCGTTGGACGAGGGCGCCTGGCTCTCCTCGGGGAGGGAGCCGTCGACGATCGCGTTCTCGATCTGCGCCGCGACCTGCCGGAAGATCGGCCCGGCGTCCTCGTTCACCCGGACCCCGGCTGTCCCGCCGGCCGGCCCAGGTGCCGGGGTTCATTACTCATGTAGTGAACCGTAGGGGTGGTGGAGCTCCGCCGTCAACACCGGCTACGGTCGCGCCGTGGACGACGCCGCCCTGACGCCCTTCACCGTCGACGTCCCCGCCGAGGAGGTGGACGACCTCCGCCGCCGGCTGCGCGGCACCCGCTGGCCCGACGCGGCGACCGCCGGCGACTGGTCGCAGGGCGTGCCGCTGGACTGGCTGCGCGAGGTCTGCCGGTACTGGGCCGAGGAGTACGACTGGGCCGCCTGCCAGGCCCGGCTGAACGCCGTCCCCCAGGGGACGACGGTGGTCGACGGGCTGGCGGTCCACCTCCTGCACGTGCCCTCGCCGCACCCGGGCGCGCTGCCGCTGGTGCTCACCCACGGCTGGCCGGGGTCGGTGCTGGAGTTCCTCGACCTGATCGGCCCGCTCACCGACCCCGAGGACCCGCGCGACGCCTTCTCCGTCGTCGTCCCCTCGCTGCCCGGCTACGGCTGGAGCGGGCACCCGCAGGCGCCCGGCTGGGGGCCGGCGCGGACCGCGGACGCGTGGGCGGAGGTGATGCGCCGGCTCGGGTACGACCGCTTCGGCGCGCAGGGCGGGGACATCGGGTCGTTCGTGTCGGCGAACCTGGGCGCGCGCCACCCCGACCGGGTGGCCGGCGTGCACCTCAACATGGTGGTGACCGACCCGCCGCCCGGGCAGACGGAGTTCGACGAGCGCGAGCAGCGCGCCCTGGACCGGATGCGCACCTTCCGCACCGACGGGTCGTCCTACAGCCACCAGCACCGCACCCGCCCCCAGACGCTGGGCTACGGGCTCACCGACTCCCCCGCCGGGCAGGCCGCGTGGATCCTCGAGAAGTTCGCCGCCTGGACCGACAACGACGGCGACCCGACCTCGGCGATCGCGCTCGACCGGCTGCTCGACGACGTCTCGGTGTACTGGTTCACCCGCACGGCGACGTCGTCGGCGCGGATGTACTGGGAGATGGCGCGGGCGCCGGAGGAGCGGGCCCCGCGGGTGGACGTGCCGGCCGGCGTCTCGCTGTTCCCGCACGAGATCTCCGTGCCGCCGCGCGCCTGGGTGGAGCGGCAGCTGACCGACCTGCGGCTGTGGCACGAGCACGACAGCGGCGGACACTTCGCGGCCATGGAGCGGCCGGAGCAGCTGCTGGCCGACGTCCGGGAGTTCTTCCGCCCGCTCAGGTAACCGCCGCGACACATCGGGCCGTTAGCGTCCGGGCTCCGCCGACCCCCGGAGGACCCCGCGTGCACCTCTCCCCGCACGAGCAGGAGCGCCTGCTGCTCTCCTACGCCGCCGAGCTGGCACGACGACGGCGGGCGCGGGGGCTGCGGCTCAACCTGCCCGAGGCCACGGCGATCGTCAGCGACCACGTGCTCGAGGGCGCCCGCGACGGCGTCCTGGTCGCGGAGCTCATGCAGTCCGGCCGCACCGTCCTCACCCGCGACGACGTGATGGACGGCGTCCCCGAGCTGCTGGAGGAGGTGCAGGTGGAGGCCACCTTCCCGGACGGGACCAAGCTGGTGACGGTCCACCAGCCGATCCCGTGAGCGGTGGGCCCGTGGTCCCGGGGGAGGTCATCCCCGCCGAGGGGACGATCGAGACGCTGCCGGGCGCCCCGCGGATCGAGCTCGAGGTGACCAACACCGGCGACCGGCCGGTGCAGGTGGGCTCGCACTTCCACTTCGCGCAGACCAACCGCGCCCTGGCCTTCGACCGGGCCGCGGCGGCCGGTCACCGGCTGGACGTCGCCGCCGGCACCGCCGTCCGCTTCGAGCCCGGCATCACCCGCACGGTGACGCTCGTGCCGCTGGCCGGCGCCCGCGTCGTCCCCGGCCTGACCGCAGAGGGAGGGCTCGGCTGATGGTGCAGCTGTCCCGCGAGCGCTACGCCCAGCTCTACGGCCCCACGACGGGCGACCGGATCCGGCTGGCCGACACCGACCTGCTCATCGAGGTCGAGGAGGACCGCTGCGGTGGCCCCGGCCGCGCCGGCGAGGAGGCGGTGTTCGGCGGCGGCAAGGTGATCCGCGAGTCGATGGGCCAGGGCCGTGCCACCCGGGCGGAGGGCGCGCCCGACCTGGTCATCACCGGCGCCGTCGTCCTCGACCACTGGGGCGTCGTCAAGGCCGACGTCGGCATCCGCGACGGCCGGATCGTCGCCCTGGGCAAGGCCGGGAACCCCGACACCATGGACGGCGTCCACCCCGACCTGGTCATCGGTCCCGGCACCGAGGTGATGGCCGGCAACGGCCGGATCCTCACCGCCGGCGGCATCGACTGCCACGTCCACTTCATCTGCCCGCAGATCGTGCCGACTGCACTCGGCTCGGGCGTCACCACGCTCATCGGCGGCGGCACCGGCCCGGCCGAGGGGTCGAAGGCCACCACGATCACCCCGGGCGCCTGGTACCTCGCGCGGATGCTCGAGGCGATGGACCCGTGGCCGGTCAACGTGGCGCTGCTGGGCAAGGGCAACACCGTCTCGCTCGAGTCGATGGAGGAGCAGCTCCGCGCCGGCGCCAGCGGCTTCAAGCTGCACGAGGACTGGGGCTCGACGCCCGCGGCGATCGACGCCTGCCTCACCGTGGCCGGGCGCAACGGCGTCCCGGTGGCCCTGCACTCGGACACGCTGAACGAGGCCGGGTTCGTCGAGGACACGCTCGCCGCGATCGCCGGCCGGTCGATCCACGCGTACCACACCGAGGGCGCCGGGGGCGGGCACGCGCCGGACATCATCACCGTGGCCGGGCACCCGAACGTGCTGCCGTCCTCGACCAACCCGACCCGGCCGCACACCGTGAACACCCTCGACGAGCACCTCGACATGCTCATGGTCTGCCACCACCTGGACTCCTCCGTGCCGGAGGACCTGGCCTTCGCCGAGAGCCGGATCCGGCCGACGACGATCGCCGCCGAGGACCTCCTGCACGACATCGGCGCCATCTCGATGATCGGCTCCGACGCGCAGGCGATGGGCCGGGTGGGCGAGGTCGTCATGCGCACCTGGCAGACGGCGCACGTGATGAAGCGCAAGCGCGGGTCGCTGGCCGGCGACGGCGCCGCGGACAACCTGCGGGCCCGCCGGTACGTCGCGAAGTACACGATCTGCCCCGCGGTGGCGCACGGCATCGACGGCGAGGTGGGCTCGGTGGAGCCCGGCAAGCTCGCCGACCTGGTGCTGTGGGACCCCCGCTTCTTCGGCGTCCGCCCGCACGCGGTGCTCAAGGGCGGCATGGTCGCGTGGGCGCAGATGGGCGACGCCAACGCCTCCATCCCGACGCCGCAGCCGCAGCTCCCGCGGCCGATGTTCGGCGCGTACGGGAAGGTGCCGGCGCTGACCTCGGTGCACTTCGTCGCGCCCGCCGCGCTGGAGGCCGGGCTCGGCGACCGGCTGGCCATCGACCGGCGGCTGACCGCGGTCACCGACACCACCCGGCTGACCAAGGCCGACATGCCGGAGAACACCGCGCTGCCGGAGATCCGCGTCGACCCGGACACCTTCACGGTGACCGTGGACGGCGAGGTGTGGGAGCCCGAGCCGGTGCGCGAACTGCCGATGGCGCAGCGGTACTTCCTGTTCTGATGACGGCGGCGTTGCTCACGCTGGCCGACTCGCGGCTCCCCGCGGGCGGGCACACGCACTCCGGCGGGGTGGAGCAGGCCATCGCGGCCGGCCTGGTGCACGACCCGTCGTCGCTGGCCGGCTTCCTGCTGCGGCGGCTCCAGACTGCCGGCCGGGTCGCCGCGGGCCTGGCGTCGGCCGCCTGCCGCGGGGGAGACCTGGCCGCTCTCGACGCGGAGGCCGACGCGCGGACGCCGTCACCGGCGCTGCGGGCCGCCTCCCGGCAGCAGGGCCGCGGGCTGGTGCGGGTGGGCCGCCGCGCCTGGCCCTCGCCGCTGTGGGACGCGCTGCCCGCCGCGCCGCACCACCCCGTCGCGCTCGGCGTCGCCGCGGCCGCGGGCGGGCTCACGCCCCGGGACGCGGCAGCGGCCGCCGCCTACCTGTCGGTCAGCGGCCCGGCGACCGCGGCCCAGCGGCTGCTCGCCATGGACCCGCTCACCGTCGCCGCCGTCACCGCGCGGCTCGCGCCGGAGATCGACGCCGTCGCCGAGAGGAGCCTTCGTAGCGCAATTGGCTCCCTCCCGGCCGACACCGACCCGCTCCTCGACCTGCTGGCCGAGGTGCACGCCACGAGAGGGGACCGCTTCTTTGCCTCCTGACCACAACCTGGACGACTACGTGGACCCCTACGAGCACGGGCACCGGCACGGCGGGCCCCTGCGCGTCGGGCTCGGCGGGCCGGTCGGCTCCGGGAAGACCGCGCTCGCCGCCGCGCTGTGCCGCACGCTCGGCGCCGAGTACGACCTCGCCGTCGTCACCAACGACATCTACACGACCGAGGACGCCGACTTCCTGCGCCGCAACGCCGTCCTCCCCGACGACCGGATCGAGGCGGTGCAGACCGGCTGCTGCCCGCACACCGCCATCCGCGACGACATCACCGCCAACCTCGACGCCGTCGAGCTGCTCGAGGCCCGCCACCCCGGGCTGGAGCTCGTGCTCGTGGAGTCCGGCGGGGACAACCTGACGGCGAGCTTCAGCTACGGGCTGGTCGACGTGCAGGTGTTCGTCGTCGACGTCGCCGGCGGGGACAAGGTGCCGCGCAAGGGCGGGCCCGGGGTCACCGCGAGCGACCTGCTCGTGGTGAACAAGACCGACCTCGCGCCGCTGGTGGGCGCCGACCTCGACGTCATGCGGCGGGACTCCGCGGTGGTGCGCGGCGACAAGCCCACCCTGCTCGTCTCCCTGCGCGAGGACCCGGCCGCCACCGAGGTGGCCGAGTGGGTGCGGCAGCAGGTGCGGGCGCGCCAGCTGCAGCAGGCGTGAGGACCCGGGTCGAGGTCGTCGCGCGGCGGGGGCCCGGCGGGCGCACCGTGCTGCCGGTGGTCCGCAGCAGCGGGCAGCTGGCGGTGCGCCGGACCGGTCCGTCCGCCGTCCACCTGGTGGCGACGGCGTTCGGCCCGCTCGGCGGCGACGACGCCGAGATCCGGCTGGTGGTCGAGGAGGGCGCCGTGCTGGCGGTGCGCTCGGTGGCCGCCGCCGTCGCGCTGCCCGCCCGCGACGGCGACCGGCCCTCGGCGCAGCACGTCGTCGCCGAGGTGGCCGGGGAGCTCGACCTGCGGATGGAGCCGACCGTGGTCGCCCGCGGCGCGCACCACCGGGCCGGGCTGACGGCGACGCTCACCCCGGGCGCCGTGCTCACCGCCACCGAGCAGGTGCTGCTCGGCCGCACCGGCGAGGAGCCCGGCCGGTGGACCGGCACGACGCGGGTGGTCGTCGACGGGCGGCCGCTGGTGCACACGACCGTCGGCCTGGGACCGGGGGCGCCGGCCTGGCTGCCACCGGTCGCGCCGCGCGCCTACGCCTCCACCGTGCACGTGGGGCAGGCTGCCGGGGTGCTGACCGCCGAGGACGCCGTCCGCCTGCCGCTGGAGAACGGGTGGGTGGCCACCGCGTGGGGCGCCGAGCTGCACACCGTGGTGCGCGCGGTGGAGGCGGTGGCGTGACCCGCGTCGACGGTCTCGTCGTCCGGGCCCGGCGGGTGGTGCTCCCGGGCGGTGAGCGCGCCGCCGCGGTGCACACCGAGGACGGCGTCGTCACCGCGGTCACCGGCTTCCACGACGCCCCGGCCGGCGCGGTCACGCTGGCCGACGACGAGGTGCTGCTGCCCGGCCTGGTCGACAGCCACGTGCACGTCAACGAGCCGGGCCGCACCGAGTGGGAGGGCTTCGCCAGCGCCACCCGGGCCGCGGCCGCCGGCGGCATCACCACGATCGTGGACATGCCGCTGAACTCCGTGCCGGCGACCACCACGCTCGACGCGCTGCGGGTCAAGCGGGAGGTGGCGGCCGGGCAGGTCGCCGTCGACGTGGCGTTCTGGGGCGGCGCGGTGCCCGGCAACCTCGCGCAGCTGCGGCCGATGCACGAGGCCGGCGTCGTCGGGTTCAAGTGCTTCCTGCTCGACTCCGGCGTGCCGGAGTTCCCGCCGCTGGACGACGCCGGCCTGCGCGCCGCGCTGGCCGAGCTGGCGACGTTCGACGGGCTGCTGATCGCGCACGCCGAGGACGAGGCCGTCATCGACGCGGCGCCGGAGCCGGCCGGCGCCAGCTACGCGGCGTTCCTCGCCTCCCGCCCGCCCGCGGCCGAGGAGACGGCGATCGGCCGGCTGGTCGCGGCCACGCGGGACACCGGCGCGCGCAGCCACGTCGTCCACCTGGCCGACGGCGACGCGCTGCCGCTGCTGCGCGCGGCCCGGGCCTCCGGGGTGCGGGTCACCGTGGAGACCTGCCCGCACTACCTCACCTTCGCCGCCGAGGACGTGCCCGACGGCGACACCGCGTACAAGTGCTGCCCGCCGATCCGCGAGGCGGCGCACCGGGAGGCGCTGTGGGGGGCGCTCGCGGCCGGCGACGTGGACCTGGTGGTGAGCGACCACTCGCCGTGCACGCCCGAGCTCAAGCGGCTCGACGTCGGCGACTTCGGGCTGGCGTGGGGCGGCATCGCGGGCCTGCAGGTGACGCTGCCGGCCGTGTGGACCGGCGCCCGGGCCCGCGGCGTCCCGCTTCCGCAGGTGGTCGAGTGGATGGCGGCGGCCCCGGCGCGGCTGGCCGGGCTGCCGGGCAAGGGCGCGATCGCCGTCGGGCGGGACGCCGACCTGGTGGCCTTCGCGCCCGAGGAGCCGTTCACGGTGGGCCGGCTCGAGCACCGCAACCCCGTGACGCCCTACGCCGGGCGGGAGCTCACCGGCGTCGTCCGGCGGACCTGGCTGCGGGGGCGGGAGGCCGACGGCAGCCCCCTCGGCCGGCTGCTGGGCCGAGGGGGCTGGTGACGGGCTGGAACGGCCCGCCTGCAGGGTCCCGCCGCGAGCCGCGAGCGGTGGGGGGCAGGCGGGTCCTTCTACTGCTGCTCGCCCTCCTCGCGGGCGGCCTCGTCCATGATCTTCGGGTCGTCGGTGGACCCGCCGGCGGGGTCGGCGTTGCCCAGCGCGGTCTCGGCGGGCATCTGCCGGATGTGCTCGCGGGCGCGCTCGCGCAGGTCGTCGGTCGGTTCGGACACGGGTCCTCCTCGGGGTCTGCTGGAACGCCGGACCCCTACCCCGCCCGTGACACAGTGACCCCCGCCGACCCCGGAGGAGAGCCGTGAGCGACCCGTTCGACCTGCCCGACCTCGCCGTGCGCACGCAGGGCGGTGCGGTGGTGGCCGCCAACGACGAGTTCTTCGCCGGCAAGGAGAACCTCGTCCTGCCCGGCCCGGCGCGCGCCCGCGACGACTTCGGCGCCCGCGGCAAGGAGTACGACGGCTGGGAGACCCGGCGGCGCCGCGAGCCCGGGCACGACTGGGCGGTCGTGCGGCTCGGCATGCCGGGGGTGGTGCGCGCCGCCGTCGTCGACACGGCGTTCTTCCTCGGCAACTACCCGCCGCGGGCGTCGCTGGAGGGCGCGGCGGTGGAGGGGCACCCGCCGGCGTCCGCGCTGGCCGGCGCCGACTGGGTGCCGCTGCTGCCGCTGTCGGACCTGGCCGGCGGCACCGCGAACCGGTTCGTCGTCGAGCCGGGGCCGCGGGTGACGCACGTGCGGCTGTCGATCCACCCCGACGGCGGCGTCGCCCGGCTGCGGGTGCACGGCGAGGTCGTGCCCGACCCGCGGCTGCTCGACGCCGGCCCGTGCGACCTCGCGGCGCTGGAGAACGGCGGCCGGGTGACCGGGGTGAGCAACGCCTTCTACGGCAGCCCGCACCAGCTCATCGGCCGCGGCGAGGCCCGCTCCATGGGCGAGGGATGGGAGAACGCCCGCCGCCGCGACGACGGCAACGACTGGGTCGACGTCGCGCTGGCCTGCGAGGGCACCGTGACCCTCGCCGAGCTGGACACCTCCTGGTTCCTGGGCAACGCGCCCGGCGCGGCGTCGCTGACCGGCCGGACGGCGGACGGCGCCGAGGTGGAGCTGCTGCCCCGCACGCCGCTGCAGCCCGACACCCGGCACCGCTTCGTGCTCCCCGGCGACGCCGCCGTCACCGGTGTGCGGATGGACGTCTTCCCCGACGGCGGGATGGCCCGGCTGCGGCTGTGGGGCCGCCCGACCGACGCCGGCCGCGCCGCGCTGCAGCAGCGGTGGGAGTCCACGGCGCGCGGGTAGGGGCCGGACGTGGCTTCCTCAGGTCCAGTGATCGCGATCACCGGGTCCACCGACGGCATCGGCCGGGCGGCCGCACGGCAGCTGCTGGGCGACGGGCACACCGTCGTCCTGCACGCCCGCAGCGAGGCCCGGGGCGCGCCGGTCGCCGAGGAGCTGGGCCGGCTCGGCGACGTCCGGCTGGTCACCGGCGACCTGGCCGACCTCGACGAGGTGCGCGCCCTGGCCGACCGGCTCGGCGAGGTGGACGTGCTCGTGCACAACGCCGGCGTGTGGCCCGTCGACGGCGCGGCACCCAGCGCGCAGGGCCACGAGATCGCCTTCGCCGTCAACGCGCTGGCCCCGCACCTGCTCACCGCGCTCGTGCACGAGCGGGTGCGGGAGCGGCTGGTCTTCCTCGGCAGCGGCATGGTCGGCTCGGGCCGCGTCGACCCCGACGACCTCGGCACCCCGCGGGACCCCCGGCACGCCTACGCCGACTCCAAGGCCCTCGACGTCGTCCTGTCGCTCGGCTGGGCCCGCCGCCTGCCGCACCTGCGGGTGGGCGCCGTCGACCCCGGGTGGGTGCGGACCAAGCTGGCGTCCCCGGGCGCGCCGGGCGACGTCGAGGACGGCGGCGCGCGGGTGGCACTGGCCGCGGCCGGCGACTGGCCGGGCGGCTACACCGCCGGGCGCCGGCCGGCGCGGACGCCGGGCGCGCTGGAGGACCCCGGCCTGCAGGACCGGGTGCTGGCCGCGATGGACCGCCTGGCCGGGGTCGTGGGCTGATCCCTCCGCTGCTCAGGCCCCCTGCAGGGGCCCGCCGCGAGCGTGCGAGCGGTGAGGGGCAGGGGGTCCTTCGACGGTGAGGTGCTCCGGGCGGACCGGGACGCGGGTCAGCGGCAGGCCGGTGGCCTGGCGGATCGCCGCCAGCACCGCCGGGCCGGAGGAGATGTTGGGCGCCTCGCCGACGCCGCGCAGCCCGTAGGGGGCGTGCGGGTCGCCGTACTCGAGGATCTCGATCCGCATCGGCGGCATGTCGAGCACCGTGGGGATCAGGTAGTCGGTGAACGACGGGTTCTGCACCCGGCCGTCGCGCACCAGGATCTCCTCCATCACCGCCAGCCCGAGGCCCTGCGCGGTGCCGCCCTGGATCTGCCCGATCACCGCCTGCGGGTTGATCGCCTTGCCCACGTCCTGGGTGCAGGCCATCTCCACGACCTTGACCAGGCCGAGCTCGGTGTCGACGTCGACCACGGCGCGGTGCGCGGAGAACGCGTACTGCACGTGGGCGAAGCCCTGGCCGGTCTCGGGGTCAATCGGCCGGGTGGGCCGGTGCCGCCACTCCAGCGTCTCCTCGACGGCGTCCTCGCCGAGCACCTCGGCGAGCGTCAGCGCGACGCCCTCGCCGTCGGAGACGACCTTGCCGCCGTCGAGCCGCAGGTCGGACACCGCCCGGCCGACAAGGTCCCGGGCGCGGGCGAGCACCTGCTCCCGCACCGCCTCGCAGGCGGCCTTCACCGCGCCGCCGGTCACGTAGGTCTGCCGCGACGCGGAGGTGGACCCGGCCGAGCCGACGGCGGTGTCCTTCGGGGCGACGACGACGCGCTCGACGCCGAGCTCGGTGCGCGCGATCTGCTGCTCGACGGTGACCAGGCCCTGCCCGACCTCGGCCGCCGCGGTGTGCACGGTGGCCACCGCCTCGCCGCCGACGACCTCCAGCCGCACCCGCGCGGTGGAGTGGTCGTCGAAGCCCTCGGAGAAGGCGACGTTCTTGTACGCGACGGCGTACCCGACCCCGCGCCGCACGCCCTCGCCGTGGGTGGTGTTGGAGACGCCGCCGGGCACGTCGCGCAGGTCGACGTCGGCGCCGGTGGCGGGCGCGGGCGGCAGCGGCATCGCCGCCAGCCGGCGCAGCAGCTCGACCACCGGCGCCGCGCTGTCGACCACCTGCCCGTTGGGCGTGACCGAGCCCTCCGCCATGGCGTTGCGGCAGCGCAGCTCGACGGGGTCCATGCCGAGCTCGGCGGCGAGCGCGTCCATCTGCGACTCGTAGGCGAACGCGGTCTGCACCGAGCCGAACCCGCGCATGGCCCCGCACGGCGGGTTGTTGGTGTAGGCGCCGTAGCAGTCGACGTGCACGTTCGGGACGACGTAGGGGCCCAGACCCATCGTGCCGGCGTTGCCGACGACCGCGGGCGTACTGGAGGCGTAGGCGCCGCCGTCGAGGTAGATCGTGGCCCTGACGTAGACGAGGTCGCCGTCGCGGGTGGCGCCGTGCTCGTAGCGCATGGTGGCCGGGTGCCGGTGCACGTGGCCGAAGAAGGACTCCTCGCGGTTGTAGGACATCTTCACCGGCCGGCCGGTGTGCAGCGCCAGCAGGCAGGCGTGCACGTGCATGGAGAGGTCCTCGCGGCCGCCGAACGCCCCGCCGACGCCGGCGAGGGTCAGCCGCACCTTCTCCTCCGGCATGCCCAGCGCCGCGCAGATCTGCCGCTGGTCGACGTGCAGCCACTGGGTGGCGACGTAGAGGTCGACGCCGCCGTCCTCGGCCGGGACCGCGAGCCCGGACTCCGGCCCGAGGAACGCCTGGTCCTGCATGCCGACCTCGTACTCGCCGACCACCACGACGTCGGCCGTTGGGTCGGGGTCGCCCTTGCGGATCTTGAGGTGGCGCACCAGGTTGCCCCGCGGGTGCAGGTGGGCGCTCTCCCGGGACAGCTCGGTGACCTCGGCGGGGGTGTCGTGCACCTGGTTCCAGGTGGGATGCCCGAGCGCGGTGCGCGCGTCGGTGACCGGCTCCCACACCTCGTAGTCGACGACGACGCGCGCGGCGGCCCGCCGGGCGGTGTCGGGGTGGTCGGCGGCCACCAGCGCCACCGGCTCGCCCTGGTAGCGGACGACGTCGAGCGCGAGCACCGGCTGGTCGGCGAGCTCGAGACCGTAGACCTTCTCGCCGGGGACATCGTCGCTGGTGAGGACGGCGTGCACGCCGGGGACGGCGAGCGCGGGGCCGACGTCGATCGAGCGGATGCGGGCGTAGGGGTGCGGGCTGCGCAGCGTGACGCCCCACAGCATGTCGTCCATCCACAGGTCGCTGCCGTAGGCGAACTCGCCGCGGACCTTGAGGACGCCGTCGGGGCGCTGCGCGTCGGCGCCGACCCCGCCGCCGGCGCCGGTCAGGTGCGCGGGGGCGCCGCTCGGGGCGCGGGTGGGGGTGCTCATCGTGCCTCACCTGCCATGCGGTCGGCGGCCAGCCGGACGGCGTCGAGGATCTTCTCGTAGCCGGTGCAGCGACAGAGGTTGCCGGCCAGCGCCTCGCGGATCTCGGCGTCGGCGGGCTTCCGGCCCTCGGCGCGGGTGCGGGCGACCAGGTCGTCGGTGGCCACGAGCAGGCCCGGCGTGCAGAAGCCGCACTGGACGGCGCCGGCCTCGAGGAACGCCTCCTGGACCGGGTGCAGCTCGCCGGCGGGCGCGAGGCCCTCGACGGTGCCGACCTCGCGGCCCTGCGCCTGGCCGGCGGCGACCAGGCAGGCGCAGACCGGGACGTCGTCGAGGTAGACGGTGCACGAGCCGCACTCGCCCTGCTCGCAGGCGTTCTTCGACCCGGGCAGGCCCATCCGCTCGCGCAGGACGTAGAGCAGGCTCTCGCCCTCCCAGACGTCGTCGACCTCGCGGGGCGTGCCGTTGACCGAGCAGCTCAGGCGCACGTCGGGTCTCCCTTCCGGTAGTCGGCCCAGGCCCAGGTGAGGGTGCGGCGGGCCATGACGGACAGGGCGTGCACGCGGTAGGCGGCGGTGCCCCGGACGTCGTCGATGGGGGCGGCGGCCGCGGCGACCAGCTCGCCGAAGCGCCCGGCGGTGGCAGCCGGCAGCTCGCCGCGGGACTCCCACAGCCCGTCGAGCTCGCCGGCGAGGAACTCCTCGGCCTCCGGCGCGCGGCGCGGGGTGGGCGCGGCCGAGCCGATGCCGGTGCCGACGGCGCGGCGGTCGGGGTGCAGCGCCAGGCCGAAGGCGGCCACGGCGATGACCATCGCGTTGCGGGTGCCGATCTTGCTGTACTGCTGCGGCCCGGACGGCGGGCGGATGCGGACGGCGGCGATCAGCTCGTCGTCGGCCAGGGCGGAGCGCTTGACGCCCCGGTAGAACTCGCTCACTGGGATCCGGCGTGTGCCGCGGACCGACGCGACCTCGACCTCGGCGTCCGCGGCCAGCAGCGCGGGGTGCGCGTCGCCGGCGGGCGAGGCGGTGGCCAGGTTGCCGCCGACGGTGCCGCGGTTGCGGATCTGCGGCGAGCCGATCGTGCGGGCGGCCATCGCGAGGCCGGGCAGCCGGCCGCCGAGCTCGGTGATCACCCGGGCGTACGGGACGCCGGCGCCCAGCCGCACCGCGCCGTCGTCGAGGCCCCACTCCTGCAGCTCGGGGACGCGGGTGAGGTCGATCAGGGTCGTCGGGCGCAGGCGGCCGAAGTTGACCGCCACCATGACGTCGGTGCCCCCGGCGATCGGGACGGCGTCGCGGGCGGCGGCCTTCGCCTCCAGCGCCTCCTCCCACGTCGCGGGCTGCAGGAAGTCCATCGTCGCTCCCGGTGGCTCAGGCGCCCCCGGGTTCCCGGGGGACGGCCACGGTAGCCCCGGCTCGTTCCGATCGGGTTGCGCGACGTCACGTGGCGACTCGCCGTGTTCACACGGGCTGGGCAGGATGCCGCGGGTGGAGACGACCGCCGACCTGCTGGTGCGCCCCGCCGACCTGCTGGTGCACGACGCCGACCTGCTGGCCACCGTCGACGACGGCCGGCGCGAGATCCCCGGCGGCTGGGTGGCCGTCACCGGCGGGGTGGTGAGCGGGGTCGGCGGGCCCGGCGACCCGCGGCCGGACGCCGTCCGCACCGTGGACGCGCGCGGCTGCCTGGTGACGCCCGGGCTGGTCAACACCCACCACCACCTGTACCAGAACCTCACCCGCTCGTTCGCCCCCGCGCTGACCGGCGGGCTCTTCGAGTGGCTGGTCACCCTCTACCCGCTGTGGGCGCGGCTGGACGAGGAGGCGGCCTACGTGTCGGCCTACGTCGGGCTCACCGAGCTCGCGCTGGCCGGCTGCACCACCTCCACCGACCACCTCTACGTGCACCCGCGCGGCGCCGGCGACCTGATCGGCGCCGAGGTGCGCGCCGCGCAGGACCTCGGCATGCGGTCGCACTTCACGCGGGGCTCGATGTCGCTGTCGGTGAAGGACGGCGGGCTGCCCCCGGACTCCGTCGTCCAGGACGACGACGAGGTCCTGGCGGAGTCCCAGCGCCTGGTGGAGGCCCACCACGACCGCTCCCCGTCCGCGCTGACCCGCCTCGCGCTCGCGCCGTGCTCGCCGTTCAGCGTGTCGACGGAGCTGATGACGCGGACGGCGGAGCTGGCCGAACGCCTCGACGTCCGGCTGCACACCCACCTCGCCGAGACGCAGGACGAGGACGCGTTCTGCCTGGAGCGCTTCGGCCGCCGCCCGGTGGACTACCTGTCCGACGTCGGCTGGATGACCGACCGGACGTGGCTCGCGCACGTGGTGTGGCCCTCGGCCGACGAGGTGACCCGGCTCGGCGCCGCGCGGGTCGGGGCGGCGCACTGCCCGTCGTCGAACATGGTCCTGGGCAGCGGGCTGTCGCCGGTGGCCGAGCTGCGGGCCGCCGGCGCGCCGGTGGGGCTGGGCGTGGACGGGTCGGCGTCGGCGGACGCCGCGTCGCTGTGGCTGGAGGCCCGCACGGCGATGCTGCAGGGCAAGCTCCGGCACGGCGCCGGGTCGTTCACCGCCCGCGACGCCCTGGAGATCGCCACCCGCGGCGGCGCGGCCTGCCTCGGGCGCACCGGCGAGATCGGGCAGCTGTCGGTGGGCGCGTGCGGCGACCTCGCCGTCTGGCCGCTCACCGGGCCGGCGTTCGCGGGCGCGCTGTCGGACCCGGTGGAGGCGTGGCTGCGCTGCGGCCCGGTGGCCGCGCGGCACACCGTCGTCGGCGGGCGGTTCGTGGTGGACGACGGCGTCCCGGTGCACCCCGGCCTCGGCGAGCAGCTCGCCGTCCACCGCCGGGTGAGCGAGCGCATGCAGGCCGCCGTCTGAGGGCCGATAGCGCTACAAAGGCGCTCAGAGGGCGGCGGCGAGGGCCTCGAGGTCGTCGACGGTGGCGTCCACGTGCGGCGACACCCGCAGCACCGGCCCGGTCATCTCGCCCGGCGCGCGCTCCGGCCCGGCCGCGGTGGTGACGATGCCGTGCTCGGCGAGCAGCCGCGCCCGGGTGGCCGCGACGTCGGCGCCGTCCGGCGGGCGCAGCGTCGTGGTGGAGGTGAGCTCGCCGGCCGGCTCCACCACCGACCAGCCCGCCGCGCCGTCGAGCACCGTCCGCGCCGCCCGCCCCAGCGCCGCCAGCCGCTCGCGCACCCGGTCGGGGCCGGCGGCCAGGTGCTCGCCGACCGCGAGCACCAGTCCGACCCGCCCGGCCACGTGCGCCTCGCCGCTCTCCAGCGCGCGCAGCGGCGGGACGCCCTCCGGCGCCGGCCACACCGGGGTGAGCTGCGCGGCCACCGCCGGGCGCACGCACAGCACCCCGACGCCGCGCGGCCCGGCCAGCCACTTGCGGGAGGTCGAGTAGACGACGTCGGCACCGAGGTCGACGTCGACGTGCCCGAGCGACTGCGCCGCGTCGAGCACCAGCGGCACCCCGTGCGCCCGGCACAGCGCCGCCACCTCGCGCGCCGGCTGGACGACGCCGCGGTGGCTGCCCACGTGCGTGAGGTGCACGAAGCGCGGCGGATCGGTGACCAGCAGCCGCTCGAGCGCGGCGACGTCGACCCGCCCGTCGCCGTCGGACGCCACCGGGACCACCTCGAGCCCGGCCGTCCGCAGCAGCGCCAGGTTCGGCCCGTACTCGCCGGTCGGCGCCGCCACCCGCGTGCCGGCCGGCAGCCGCCAGGCGGCCAGCAGCGTCGTGAGCGCCGCCTGCGCCGACTCGACGAAGACGACGTCGGCCGCCGCCATGCCGGCCAGCCCGCCGATCACGCTGCGGCCCTGCTGCAGCAGGTGCTCCGCGGCCGCCTGCGCCACGTAGCCGCCGAGCTCGGCCTCGTGCCGGGCGTGCTGCGCGACCGCGCCGAGCACCCGCTCGCTCTGCCGGCTGCACGCCGCCGTGTCGAGGTGCCGGCCGGCCATCGGGGGACGGGCGGCGCGCCAGGCGTCGGCGAGGTCGTCGTGCGGCAGCAGCAGGTCGAGCGCGGTCACCCCGCGACGTTAGCGGTCAGGACTCCAGCAGCCCCCGGGCCACCGACTCGCCGGAGTGCGCGGGGTCGCCGTCGAGGGGCTCCACGGAGACGTCGACGACGGGGTACTGACCGATGTCGACGCCCGGCGGCAGCTCGAACTCCTCCGTGCCGGCGCGGACCACCCCGAGCGGGATGAGCCCGGACACCGACTCGGTGAGCAGCCACGCCTCGTAGTAGCCCTCGGCCGGCGCGTCGGCGGCGAGCTCCACCCGCAGCACCCGCGTGCCGTCCTCGCGCTCGACGACCGAGGCGGTGCCGGTGGCGTCGCTGCCGGCCAGCGGGTCGAGCTGCGCGGCCGCGACGGCGACGCCCTCGTCCTCCCGGTCGGACAGCGCCACCGCGCCGGCCCCGACGCCGAGGCCCACGACCAGCGCCGCGGCGGCGGGCAGCAGCATCCGCGAGCGGCGCGGGCGCAGCGGCACCACCGGGGCGAGCGGCGGCTCGGGGGCGGCCGGCCCGGCAGCGGCCGGCCCCGCGGCGGCCGGCCCGGGGACGCGCGCCGGCGCCGGCGGGAGGGGGGCGAGCGGGACCGGTGGCGCGTCGGGCACCGGGCCGGCGGGCGGGGCCGACGCCGCGACGACCTGCGGGCGCGGGGCGCTCGTGACGCCGGTGGCCGCGGCGATAGCCGCCCACAGCGCGGGCGGGGGAGCGACCGGCGCCGTCGGCTCGGCCAGCTCGGGGACGGCGAGCACGTCGACGGCGCGGCGCAGCCGGCCCACCTCGTCGGCGCAGGAGGCGCAGCCGGCGAGGTGCTCGGCGGCGTCGGGGCCCAGCGGCTCGCGCAGCGCCGCCAGGCCCAGGTCCTCAGGCGTGCAGTGCGGCACCGTCCACCTCCAACCGGTTCCGCAGGCGCTCCAGGGTGCGCCGGATGTGGCTCTTGACCGTCCCCAGCGGCAGGCCGGTGCGCTCGGCGATCTGCGCGTGGGTGAGGTCGGCGAAGAACGCAAGCTCGATGATGCCGCGCTGGGGCTGCCCCAGGCGGTCCAGCTCGCCGAGCAGCAGCACGCGGTCGGCGACGGCGGCGTCGACCGGCTGGGGGCCGCCGGCCGGCTGGGCCTGCGCCTCGGCGAGCGCGGCCTCGGCGGCGCGGCGCTGCCGGTCCCGCCTCGCCCAGGTGTCGGCGATCTTGTGGCGGCAGACGCCGGTGAGCCACGCGGGCAGCGGGCCCTGGTCGGGGCGGTAGCCCGCTCGGCCGGTCCAGGCGGAGACGAAGGTCTGCTGGGTGACGTCCTCGGCGTCGGGGCCGGGGCCGAACGCGCGCACCGCCATCCCGTGCACGCGGGCCGCCCAGCGCTCGTAGGCCCAGGCCAGCGCCTGCTCGTCGCCCGCGGCGAAGCGGCGCCCGACCTCGTCGTCGTCGGGCTCCGCCGCGCCCGCGGGCGCCGGCTCGGCCTCGGTGGTCACGTCGCCGACCCTAGGCGACCACCGGCCCGTCCGGGGCTCGAGCAGGCCGGTCACGGCGCCGGCTCCGCCACGACGACGAGGTTGTCGCGGTACCCGCCGACGTCGGGGAGGAACGGTCCGCCGCAGGTGACGAGGGTCAGCCGGGGCGGACCGTCGCGGCGGAACAGGTCGTCGACCGGCAGCGCGCCCTTGTCGAGCAGCTCCCGGCCGAGGACCCGCCAGCGCGTGACGGTCCCGGCGGCGTCGGTGACCAGCACCTCGTCGCCGGGCTCGGCCGCGCGCAGGGCCGCGAGTGCGCCGAGGCCCTGCTCGACGTCGTCGACGTGCCCGGCGACCACCGCCGAGCCCGGCGCGCCCGGTGCCGGCCCGAAGCGGTACCAGCCGGCGCGGTCGACGTCGTCGGGGATGGCCATCTGCCCGTTGGGAGCGGCGCCCACCGGGTCGACCGGGACGTCGAGGCCGCGGGCGGGCACCTCCAGCCGCACCGGCGGCACCACCCGGGCGGCGGGGACCGGCGCGGCGTCACGGGTGGTCACCTGCGGCACGGCCGACGACGGCGGGGGAGCGGGCGCCGGCGTCGGGGGAGGGGTCGCGGCGAGGGCCTGCTGGACGGGTGCGCCCGCCGCCGCCGGGGGCCGGGTCAGCCCCCACGCGGTGGGCACGCCCACGGCGAGGGCCAGGCCCAGGGCCACGCCGGCGGCAGCGGGTCGCACGGCCGTCAGGCCCGCGTCGTGGCGAGCCGGCGGGCGGCCAGTCCGGCGCCGACCAGGCCCAGGGCGGACAGGCCGAGCAGCGGCGTCGGCAGGCCCTCGTCGTCGGCGAGGCCGGCGCTGCCGCCGGGGACGCCGGACGGCGAGGAGTGACCACCGCTGATCGTCTGGACGGCGAGCTCGTAGCCGGCCTCCTCGGAGCCCCACGCGTAGACGATCGTGGTGGCGCCCTCGGCGACCTCGAGGTCGGCCGGGCCGATGGCGACCGTCGAGGTGCCGGCCAGGACGACGTCGGCGCTCACGGTGCCCGCCGGGACCTCGAGCGACGCCTCGTTCGGGTTGCCCAGGTTCGGCACGACCACCTGGCCGCCGGCGCGGACGTCGACGGCGGGGGCGGCGGCGGTGTGCCGGACGGTGACCCGGCCCTGGCCCGCCGGCACCTCGGAGGTGTCGTTGACGAACGGGGTGAGCGCCGGCTGGCCCTCGGCGGTCAGGTGGGCGACCACGGTGGCGTCGGCGCCGGCCGGCACCGCGACGTCGTTCGCCGACAGCAGCGGCGAGCCGGAGCCGTCGGGGGCGTCGGCGGGGAAGAGCGCCAGGTCGTAGGAGCCGGCCGGGAGCGACAGCGGGTCGGTCAGCGTGCCGGGCTGGAAGTCGTCGATGAGCCGCTCGCCGTTGGCGTAGACGTCCACCGGGGTGTCCGGGACGGCGTGCAGCACGGAGACGGTGGCGGTGTCGGCGGCCGAGGCGGGTGCGACGCCGAGCGCCAGCAGTGCGCCGGTACCGGCGACGGTGGCGATGCCGAGGGTGCGGGTGCGGGTCACGGGGTCCTCCGGGGTCCGGGGTTGCTGACACCCCCTCTTCCGGCGTCCTCCCAGGTCCGGATGCAGCCCGCGTCACCCGAGCGGGGAACGGGAGCCGATGGCGCTACGAGGGCCCTCCCGGGACCGACAGCGACACCCCGAAGTCGCCGGCCGGGTCGGTCCACCAGTGCGTCATCGCGAGCCCGGCCGCGGCCAGCTCGGCCTCGACGCCCTCGCGGCGGAACTTCGCCGACACCTCGGTGCGCAGGTCCTCGCCCGCGGCGAACGGCACCTCCAGCCCCAGCGCCGGCACCGCCACCACCTGGTCGGACCGCGCGCGCAGCCGCATCTCGATCCACTCGGCGTCGGGGTCCCACAGCGCCACGTGCTCGAACGCGTCGGGGTCCACCTCGGCGCCCAGCTCCCGCCGGAGCACCGCCAGCACGTTGCGGTTGAACTCGGCGGTCACCCCGGCGGCGTCGTCGTAGGCGCGCACCAGCCGCGCCGGGTCCTTCACCAGGTCGGTGCCGAGGAGGAAGGAGTCGCCCGGCCGCAGCGTGGCGGCGAGGTCGCGCAGGAAGTCCGCGCGGGGGCCGGGCTCGAGGTTGCCGATCGTGGAGCCGAGGAAGGCCACCAGCCGCCGGCCGGTACGGGGCAGGCGGGCCAGGTCGCGGGTGAGGTCGCCGACCAGCGGCTCGACGACGACGCCCGGGTACTCGTCGCGGATCGCCGCGCCGGCCGCCGCCAGCACGGACGGGTCGACGTCGACCGGCACGAACCGGCGCAGCGTCCCGGCTCGCGCGAGCGCCGTGAGCAGCAGCCGCGTCTTCTCCGAGGTGCCGCTGCCGAGCTCCACCAGCACGTCGGCGCCCGACGCCGCCGCGACGTCACCGGCGTGCGCCTCGAGCACCGCCCGCTCGGCGCGGGTGGGGTAGTACTCGGGCAGCCGGGTGATCTCGTCGAACAGCTCGCTGCCGCGGGCGTCGTAGAACCAGCGCGGCGGCAGCGACCTCGGCGTCGAGGTGAGCCCGGCCCGCACGTCGGCGGCGAGCGCGGCGGCGTCGTCGGGGCCCAGGCGGTCCTGCGTGTCGGTCACGGAGCTCCTCTGCTGGGGCGGTCGAGGGAGGTCACGGTGAGGCCGTCGGGGGTCACCGCGACCAGCGAGCGGTCGGGGAGGTCGGTCCACGCGGGGTCGTCGTCCCACGGCTCGCTGGCCAGCGCCGTCCCCTCGTCGGTGACCAGCGCCGACAGCGTGTCGCCCCAGGTGGTGGCCAGCAGCCGGGTGCCGTCGGCGGCGAGCAGGTTCAGCCGGGCGGCGGGGTCGGCGGCGCCCACCTCCCGGACGACGTCCCCGAGCGCCTCGGGCCCGCGGGCGAACACCAGCGCGGCGAGGAGCGCGCTGTCGACGGTGGACTCGGCGTCGCGCACGGCGGGGAGCACCGCCCGGTCGACCCGGCCGTTGTGCGACAGCAGCCACCGGCCGTCGGTGAACGGCGCCGCCGCGCTCTCCTCCAGCGGCATGCCCACGGTCGCCGAGCGGACGGCGGCCACCACGCACGTCGACCGCAGCACCGGCGCCACGGAGGCGAACGACGGGTCGCCCCACAGCGGGCGGGCCGAGCGCCACCGCGCCGGGCCCTCCCGGCCCTCCGCCCAGAAGCCCACGCCCCAGCCGTCGGCGTTGACCGTGCCGTACCGCTGCCGCCGCGGCGCCCACGACTGCACGAGTAGGGACGACGGCGGCTCGAGCACCAGCGACGCGAGCGACCGCGGGCGGCCGAGCCAGGCGAGGTGGCGGCACATCCCTACGCGTCCCAGGCCAGCCGGAAGCCGCTGAACACCTGCCGGCGCACCGGGTGGTCCCAGTTGCGGAAGCTCGGCCGCAGGATCGACGGCTGCACCGACCACGCGCCGCCGCGCAGCACCTTGTAGTCGCCGCCGAAGAAGGGCGCGGAGTAGTCGGCGTAGAGCATCGGGCGGAAGCCGGGCCAGGCGGTGAAGTCCGACGACGTCCACTCCCAGACGTCGCCGACCATCTGCTCGGCGCCGTACGGGGACGCCGACGCCGGGTAGGCGCCGGCGGGCGCGGGCCGCAGCGCGGTGCCGCCGAGGTTCGCCAGCGCCGGCGTCGGGTCGGCGTCACCCCACGGCCAGCGCCGCCGCCGTCCGGTGGCCGGGTCCCAGACGGCGGCCTTCTCCCACTCGGCCTCGGTGGGCAGCCGGGCGCCGGCCCAGGCGGCGTACGCCTCGGCCTCGAAGAACGTCACGTGCTGCACCGGCTCGTCGGGCGGCACCTCCTCCAGCACGCCGAAGCGGGTGCGCACCGTGCCGTCGGGGCTCCAGTTCCGCGGGCCGGTGAGCCCGGCCTCCTGCCGGTGCGCCCAGCCGCGCGCCGACCACCAGCGCGGGGTGTCGTAGCCGCCGTCGGCGACGAACGCGGCGTACTCGGCGTTGGTCACCGGCACCCGCCCGATGCGGAAGGCGGGGACGTCGACGACGTGCGCCGGCCGCTCGTTGTCCAGCGAGAACGGCTCGTCCCCGGCGTCGACGCCGAGCACGAACGGCCCGCCGGGGACGGCCACCGACGTCCCGGCCACGCCCGGCCGGCCCGGCGGCAGCGGGGTGCCGTCGCCGAGCAGCGGCGGGCCGGTGCGCAGGCCCAGGGTCTGCAGCATCGTCTCGGCGTGCTGGGCCTCGTGGCTCACCACCATGGCGACGTCGAACGGGTCGTCGTCCGCACCGGAGCGCTCGAGCCGGTCGAGCACCCGGCCACGCACCTCCCCGACGTAGGCGCGGGCCTCCACCGGCGGCAGCAGCGGCAGCCGGTCGCGCACCGCCCGGGGGTGGGTGAACGCGTCGTAGAGCGCCTCCACGGCGGGCGGCAGCAGGCCCGGCCGGGAGGCGTCGCCGCCGCGCAGCAGCCACAGGTCCTCCTGCTGGCCGACGTGCGCGAGGTCCCACACCAGCGGGCTCATCAGCGGGCTGTGCTGGCGCAGCAGCTCCGGGTCGTCGTGGTCGGTGAGCAGCAGGGTGCGCCGGCGGGCGGCCTCCAGCTCGCGGGCCAGGGCCTCGGGGGTGGCGGCGGTCGGGGCGGTCACGGCAGGTCCTCCGGGCCGACGGTGGGGAGGGAGGCGGTCAGCAGGGCGGCGGCGGGATCCGGAGGCAGCAGGTCGCCGGGGGAGCGGCCGGACCCCGCGAGCGCGGCGAGCGCCTCCACCTCGGGACGCAGCGCCGCGGGGACGGCCGCCAGCGCCGCGGCCAGGCAGGCCACCGCGGCGGTGCGCAGGGCGGGGTCGGCCAGCCCGTCGCGGGCGGCGCGGGTCCAGGCGCCGGCCACCGGCGCGGTCGCGTCGGCGGCGGCGTCGGCGGCCCGCGGGTCGTCGAGCAGGGCCGTGGTGACCGCGGCCAGCGCCGGCCACCACGGCTCGGGGGCGGCGTCGAGGTAGCGGACCTCCAGGTAGCCGCGCGGCCGGACCGGCGGGAACAGCGTGGACAGGTGGTAGTCGAGGTCGGCCGTCGTCGGCCGGCGCCCGCCCAGTGGCGCGGCGCCGGTGACCCAGTCGGCGAACCGCACCCGCGCGCGGACCGGCTCGGCCGCGCCCGTCGCCGGGTCGCGCACGAGCATCACCGGGGCGGCGAGCGCGTAGTCGGCCCACTCGCCGGCCGGGTCGGGACCGCCGAGCAGCGGACCGCAGCGGCGCTGGTCCAGCGCGCCCCACACCCGTTGCCGCGCCGAGCGCCAGCCGGTGGACCGCCCGCCGGCCAGCGGCGAGCACGCCGACAGCGCCACCAGCACCGGACCCACCCGGTGCGCCAGCGACACCCGCGCGCCCCAGCCCTCCCGCGGGCCGGCGTCCAGGTTGACCTGCAGCGACGCGGTCGCCGTCATCATCGCCGCGCCCGCCTCGCCGCAGCCCACCGCGGCGAAGTGCCGCTCCATCGCCCGGTACCGCGGGGCGGGGCTCACGCGCGCGGGCGGGCGCAGCGGGTCGGTGCCCAGCGGCGCGAGCGCCAGCCGGTCCGCGGCCAGCGCCGTGGCGAGCACCGCCCGGTCGGCGCGCAGTGCGGCCACGGCCGCGGCGGCGCCGGGCAGCGGCGGGCCGGACAGCTCCACCTGCCCGCCGGGCTCCAGGGTCACCCGCGACCCGCCCGGCAGCGGCGGCAACCCGGCGACGGCGGCGGTGACGCGCTCCCACGGCACCCGCTGCGCCGGCGCGTCGAGGTCGACCAGGTGCGCCTCGAGCTCCAGGCCGACGGTGCCCACGGGCCCCGGCCGCAGCGCGGCGGCGGTGACGGCCGTGACGGCGGCGTCCAGGTCGAGCTCGGTGCACTCCTCCACGACGGGCGCCACGGCGCCCACCCCCCTCCAGGTCCGGACCGGTCGCCGGGGCGACCGCGGGTCGGTGCGGGGGCGGCCTCCAGTGCGCGGCCGTCCTCGGCTCCCATCCAGTCACGCGACGGCCGCGGTGACAACCCCCTCCGGCGGCCGTCGTCGTGCCGTCTCCCCGCGTTCGTCGCACGATCGCCGGATGGATGTCCCGCGCGACCGCGACGTCGAGGGCCGGGCCCGCAACGCCCGCCCCCGGGACGCGCTCGGCCGGCCGCTCCCCCACGGCGCCGAGGGCGTCGAGCGGGCGCCGGAGGGCGTGCCCCGCACCCCGGACGAGGCGGTCGCGGAGGCCCAGGCGCTGCTCGACGCCGGCCGGCCCTTCCACGCCCACGAGGTGCTGGAGGACGCCTGGAAGGCCGCGCCGGAGGAGGAGCGGCAGCTCTGGCGCGGGCTGGCGCAGCTCGCCGTCGGGCTGACCCACGCCGCCCGGGGCAACGCGCGCGGGGCGGCGACGCTGGTGGAGCGCGGCGCGGGCAACGTCGCCCCGTACGCCGCCGCGCCGCCGCACGGCCTCGACGTCGCCGGGCTCCTCGCCTGGGCGCGCGGGCCGCTCGACCCGGACCGGCCGTTCCGCCTGCGCGCACCTGGCCCGCGCTCCTGAGCCCGGGCAGACTGCGGGCGGCGGGAGGAGGCCCCATGCGCAGCTACGAGGCGGCCACGCGGATCGACGCGGCGCCGGACGAGGTGTGGCGGCACCTGGTCGACGTCGGCAGCTGGCGGGACTGGGACTCCGGTGTCGACCGGGTCGAGGGCCGCGTCGCGCTCGGCGAGCGGCTGACCCTCTACGCCACGATGATCCGCAGCCGCCCGTTCGCGGTCACCGTCACCGAGCTGCGGCCGGGCGAGGCGATGCGCTGGCGCGGCGGGCTGCCGTTCGGGCTGGCGGTCATCGAGCGCACCTACACCCTCGACCGGCAGGACGGCGGTGGCACGGTGCTCACCGTCCGCGAGGACCAGACCGGCCCGCTGGCCTGGGTGACCGAGCGGGCGACGCCGGACCTCAACCCCTCGTTCCGCCAGTTCTGCGCGGGGCTCAAGGCGCGCGCCGAGCGGTCGGCCCAGCGCTCCGGCTGAGGCTCAGCAGAACTCGGCGAGCAGCGCCCGGGCGCGGGCGGCGAACGGCGCGAAGCCGAACAGGTCGCACAGCTCCAGCGCCCGCTCCAGCTCGGCCGCCGCGCCGGGCTCGCCGAGCAGACCGAGCACGCCGCCGCGGTAGAGCGCCGTCGGGCCGAGCACCGTCGTCCCGGCCCACAGCACCACCACCGTGTCGCCGTAGGTGCGCAGCGCCGACAGCACCGTGGCGGCGAGGTCGCGGGCGCGCAGCTCCAGGGCGACGTCGGCGAGCAGCACCGTGCGCACCGGCTCGCGGGCGCCGTGCGCGGGGAAGCCGAGCCACCGCTCGACGGCGGCGCGGGACGCCTCGTGCCGGCCGGCCTGCGCGTGCGCCTGGGCCAGGACCGCCAGCCAGCCCGGGTCCACCGTGGCGGCCAGGTCGACCACCTCCGGCACCAGGCCGGGCATCCGCCGCTCGTGCCAGGCGGCGATGCCCTCGATGGTCTGCCGGGACATGCGGGTGACGTCGGCGGCGGCCGGGGAGGTGGTGGGCGCGTCGGCGACGGCGGCGTCGGCCAGCCGGCGCGCGCCGTCGGCGTCGCCGCGGGCCAGCGCGAGGCCGGCCGACCACCAGGCGTCGAGCTGCAGCAGGTCGCCGTCGCCGCGGCGGGTGGCCAGCTCGGTGAACCGCCGGCTCACCACCGCCGCCTCCCCGGCCTCCGCGGTCTCGGTGAGCGCGCAGCGCAGCAGGTGCAGGGCGGTGGCCTCGGCCGCGGGGTCGCCGGCGGACTCGCGCAGCATCGTCCGGGCCAGCGCGACCCGGCTCGCGGCGTGCGCCGGCGTCCAGTCGGCGACGAACCGGGCCACCCGCGCGCGCGGGCGCGCGGCGGGGGAGTCGCCCGCCGCGGCGAGTGCCCGGTCGGCGAGCTCCCGCCCGCCGGGCTCGCCCGACGAGGACCGCTGCACCGCCAGCGCGGCCAGCACCGCCGAGGCCAGCGCGGGCGGCAGCTCGCCGGCCCGGGCGGCGGCCTCCTCCAGAAGCGCGACGTCGGTGGCGGCCGGCGCGCCCACCGACGCCCAGTAGCCACCCACCCCGCCCCCGGCCGAGGCGACGGCGGCGCGGGCCAGCCGGGCGGGGTCGTCGGCGGCGCGGGCCAGGCCGGCGGCGGTGCGCAGCTCGGCGCCGCTGTCCTCCAGCAGGCCCAGCCGGCGCAGCGCCTCGCCGCGCAGCAGGTGCAGGTCGGCGGCGAGCGCCGGGACGCCGGCCGGCACGTGCGCCAGCCCCCGCGCGGCGAGCGCGACCGCCTCGTCGACGCCGGCCCGGTCCAGCGCCTCGCCGGCCGCGCGCAGGCAGGCCCGGGCCGCGGGCTCGTCCGGCCCTCCGGCGGCGGCCTCGCTGCGGTGCACGGCGATGGCCCCCGCGGAGGTGGCCGCGGCGGGCCCGCTCTCCAGCGCGGCGGCGAGCCGGCCGTGGACGGCGGCGCGCTCGACCGGGCCGAGGTCGGCCAGCAGCACCTCGCGCACCAGGTCGTGCGCCACCCGGACGCGGCCGGGGATGGTCTCCAGCAGCAGGCCGGTGCGCAGGGCCGCCGTCACCCCGGCGGGGTCGCCGGAGCCCAGCGCCGCGCCGAGCAGCGCCAGCGACACCTCGCGGCCGGCGACGGCGGCGGTGGCCAGCACGCGCTGCGCGTCGGCGGGGAGTGCGGCCACCCGCAGCCGGACGACGTCGCGCACGCCCGCGGGGACGGCCGGGCCCGAGGTGGCCGGCAGCGCGGCGAGCTCGGTGACGAAGAACGGGTTGCCGCCGGTGCGCGCGGTGAGCGCGGCGGCGTCCTCGGCGGGGACGCCGCGCAGCTCCCCGACCAGGTCGGCCACCTCGTCGGCGGCCAGGCCGCCCAGGCGCAGCCGGCGGGCACCGGGCAGGCGGGCCGCGGCGCCGAGCACCCGCGACAGCCCCTCGTCGCCGGTGGCCTCCTCGCGGCAGGTGACGGCGAGCAGCACCCGGCTGCCGTGCAGCTGGGAGAGCACGACCTCGAGCACGTGCAGGGAGTCACGGTCGGCCCACTGCAGGTCGTCGAGGACGACGAGCAGCGGCGCGGCGGCCGCGAGCGCGTGCAGCCGGCGGGCGGTGTCGAGGCCGAGCGCGAAGCGGGCGCCGGTGTCGGTGCCGAGCGCCGCCTCCGGCAGGCCGCCGAGCACCTGCTGCCACGGCCAGTACGGCGGTGCCCCGCCGATCTCCGCGCAGCGGCCCCAGCGCACCGCCGCCCCGGCGCGGGCGGCGAAGGCCTCGACCAGCCGGGTCTTGCCGATGCCGGGCTCGCCGGTCACCACGACGGCGGTGCCGCGCCCGGCCGAGGCCGCCGACCACGCGGCGGCCAGGGCGGCCAGCTCGGCGGGCCGGCCGACGAAGCCGTCCGTGGCGGGCACCGGCGGGGCGGGCGCGGGCGGGGGAGGAGGTGCCGCCGCCCCGGGCGCGGGCGCCGACCCCGCGCCGAGCGCGGGGTCGTGGCGCAGCACCGCGGCCTCGAGGTCGCGCAGCTCGGTGGAGGGGTCGAGGCCGAGTTCGTCGGCGATCCGCTCGCGGACGCGGCGCAGCACGTCGAGGGCGTCGGCCTGCCGCCCCGCGCGGTACAGCGCCCGGGCCAGCAGGCCGGCGGTGCGCTCCCGCTGCGGGGACACCGCCACCGCCTCGGTGAGGCCGGGCACCAGCTCCGCGCCGCCGCCGAGGGCCAGCCG
Source organism: Geodermatophilus sp. SYSU D01119 (assembly GCF_054049975.1). Lineage (NCBI taxonomy): Bacteria > Bacillati > Actinomycetota > Actinomycetes > Geodermatophilales > Geodermatophilaceae > Geodermatophilus > Geodermatophilus sp. SYSU D01119. The sequence goes on from NZ_JBJGYL010000023.1 coordinate 29,086, forward strand.
CGCCTCGGCCAGCCGCTCGACGGCGACCCGCCGCAGCTCCTCGAGCCGGGCGACCACCGGGACGACGTCGTCGACGTCCGCCACGTCGGCGTACGGGCGGTCCTGCCAGCGGGCGAGCGCCTCGGGCAGCAGCCGGGCGGCCTCCCGGTCGTCGCCGGCGGTGCCGGCGGCCACCAGGTCGGCGAAGGCGTGCGCGTCGACGGCGGCGCGCGGGAGGACCAGCGCGTACCCGTCGCCGCGGGTGACCAGGACGGCGGCGTCGCGGGCGCCGCGGCCGGGGTCGACCAGCCGGCGCAGGCGGCTGACGTGGCCCTGCAGGGTCGTCGTCCCGGTGGCCGGCGGGGCGCCGCGCCACAGCCGGTCGGCCAGCGCCGGCGCCGGGACGGCCCGGCCCTCGGCGGCCGCGAGCAGCGCCAGGACCTCGGCGGGCCGGCGCCCGCCGAGGTCCAGCTCGCTCCCGTCCCGGGTCAGCCGGGTCGGCCCGAGGACGTCCAGCCGCAGCTCCACGGCGCAGGAGGGTAGGTGCTCGGGCCCGGTCCCCGCGGTCAGCCGGCGACCGTGCCGCCGCCGGGCGCCCGCCGCAGCGGGGCGACCCGCCACCAGGCGAGCGCGGCCAGCAGCAGGGTGACCGCGCCCATGACGCCGGTCTCCGTGGAGAACCACTCGGTGGGCCCGCTGTCGGCCGTGAGCGGCGCGAGCACGTGGTAGAGCAGCGCGTTGAGCACCGCGTGCGCCAGCACGCCCGGCCAGATGCCCCAGCGCAGCTGCATGCCCGCCAGGACGGCGCCGAGCGAGGTGGTGCCCAGCGTGAGGCAGGCCAGCGCGAAGACCACCGGGACGCCCGCCGGCGCGCCGCCGACGAAGAGCACCAGCGGCCAGTGGAACAGCGACCACGCCAGCCCGCCGACCAGCACGACGGTGCGCGGACCGGCCACCTGCGCCAGCCGCTGCACCAGCAGGCCGCGCCAGCCGACGTCCTCGGCGAGGGCGAGCGCCACGTAGGGCAGCACCAGCACGGTCAGGCCGAGCGGCAGCATCGGCCCGACGGCGTCGGAGGCGAAGCCGGCCAGGCCGGTGACCCACAGCAGGACGCCGGCCGCCAGCGTGGGCAGCAGCGCCCACAGCCACGCGGTGCCGAGGCTGCGCAGCGACGTCCGGCGGAAGCCCCAGTCCGGCCGGCGCAGCGTCCCGACGGTGACCAGCCGGGCCACGACGGCGGCCAGCAGCGGGATCAGCGCCTGGCCGAACAGCAGCGCCTGGACCAGCGGCGGTGCCTCGTCGACACGGGTGACGTCGGCGCCGGCTGCCGCGGCGACCGACGTGGTGACGGTGAGCAGGGCGGCGACGACGCTGAGGAAGACGCCGATCTCCCGCCACGGGGACGGGCGGGCGGCGGATGCCGGTGCGGCGGCCGCCGCGGGGGTGGACAGCGAGGAGGTCATGGCGGTCACGCTCGGCGCCCGCCCTGGTCGACCGCTGGTCACCGGCTGGCGTGGCGCCGACCAGCGGCCCACCAGTGCGCGGGAGCACCGTGCGGCCATGGAGCCGATCGACGCCGTCCTCCCCGGCGCGCAGGTGCTGACCCTCCCGGCGGGCACCCCGGCGCACCGCTACCTCGCCCGCCGCGCCGACCTGGTGCTCGTCGTCCTCGACGGGGCGCCCGCGCTCGCCGTCGGGGCGGCCCCACCGCAGGCCCGCCCGGCCGGCTCGGTCGTCGTCTGCCCGCGGGGGGTGACCTGGTCGGTCGCCGGCGGCCCGGCGCCCGCCCGGCTGGCCGCCGTCGGCTTCCCGTCCGGGCCGGAGCGGACGCTGGCCGCGCTCGTGGGCCCGCCGCCCCTGGACGGCGCCGCCCTCGTGGCCGCCGCGGCCGACGGCGGCCTGGAGGTGGTGCTGGAGCCGCTCGGCCGGACGCCGTGACCACTGTGACCGGAACCACGTCCGGCCCGGACCGCGGTGCCACGATGGACCCGTGAGCACCGACACGGACACCGCTCCCTCCACCGCCACCGGCGACAGCGCTCCCGGTGAGCCGGCCGCCGCGCCCCGAGGGCCGGTCACCTCGGCGTCCTACTCGATCACCGTCCGGCTGACCGCCGACGGCGACCCCGCGTCCATCGGCCGGATCGCCACCGCGGTGGGCACGGCCGGCGGCGCGGTGACCGCGATCGACGTCGTCGACTCGCGCTCCGACGGGCTCACCGTCGACGTCACCTGCTCGGCCGCGGACGCCGCGCACTCCGAGGAGATGGTCGAGGCGCTGCGCGCCGTCCCCGGCGTGGCCGTGCGCAAGGTCAGCGACCGCACCTTCCTGCTGCACCTCGGCGGCAAGCTCGAGGTGGCCTCCCGGGTGCCGCTCAAGACCCGCGACGACCTGTCGATGGCCTACACGCCCGGCGTCGCACGGGTGTGCCTGGCGCTGGCCGAGCACCCCGAGGACGTGCGCCGGCTGACCATCAAGGGCAACACCGTCGCCGTCGTCACCGACGGCTCGGCCGTCCTCGGCCTCGGCGACCTCGGGCCCGGTGCGGCCCTGCCGGTGATGGAGGGCAAGGCGGCGCTGTTCAAGCGGTTCGCCGACATCGACGCCTGGCCGATCTGCCTGGACACCCAGGACGTCGACGAGATCGTGCGCACCGTGGAGCTCATCGCGCCCGGCTTCGGCGGGATCAACCTCGAGGACATCGCCGCGCCGCGCTGCTTCGAGATCGAGGCCCGGCTGCGCGAGCGGCTCGACGTCCCCGTCTTCCACGACGACCAGCACGGGACGGCGATCGTCGCGCTGGCGGCGCTGCGCAACGCCCTGCGCGTGGTGGACAAGCAGCTGCCCGACGTGCGGATCGTCGTCGCCGGGGCGGGCGCGGCCGGGACGGCGATCGTGCACCTGCTGCTGGAGGCCGGCGCCGGGCAGGTGCTCGTGTGGGACCGCGAGGGGATCCTCTCGCCCGACGACGACCGGCTGTCCCCGGCCAAGCTCGCGCTGGCGCAGCGGACCAACCCCGCGCGCACCCGCGGCGACCTGCCCGCCGCGCTCGTCGGCGCCGACGTCTTCATCGGGGTGAGCGCCGGCAACGTGCTGCCGGTCGAGGCGCTGGCCGGGATGGCCGAGCGCGCGGTGGTCTTCCCGATGGCCAACCCGACGCCGGAGGTCGACCCGGTGCGGGCGCGCCAGTACGCCGCCGTCGTCGCCTCGGGCCGGTCGGACCTGCCCAACCAGATCAACAACGTGCTGGCCTTCCCCGGGGTGTTCCGCGGCCTGCTCGACGCCCGCGCCACCGAGATCAGCACCGGCATGCTGCTGGCCGCGGCCCAGGCGCTGTCGGAGCTGGTGCGCGACGACCAGCTCAACGCCAACTACGTCATCCCGAGCGTCTTCGACCCGGCGGTCACGCCCGCGGTCGCCGCCGCCGTGGCCGACCAGGCGCGCGCCGAGCCGGGCGCGACCGCCCCCGTCACCGACCGGATGAGCACCCTGGGCGGCTGAGCCCGGGGGGCGGCGGAGTCGCCGGTCCCGACGAGTGGGGGCCGGAGGCTCCCGAGGGGACCCCGTCCCCCCCACCCCCGCCGGGTGCCGCCCGGTACGCCGCGACCGCGCAGGTGCCGAGCAGGAGCAGCCAGCCCCACAGCGGCAGCAGTCGCAGCAGCGTGTCGGGCAGCTCGGCGAGGTCCTCGAGGTGCCAGGCGTCCGGGGTGGCGAAGAGGTACACCCCCGCCCAGGCCGGCCAGGTCCGCACCAGGCTGCCCGGCAGCGCCACGGTGACCAGGAGCGGCAGCAGGTAGATGCCGTAGTTGGCCCACGTGAAGGACGACGCCAGCATCGTGCCGAGCATGAGCAGCGGTACGACCTCCAGCGCGGCCGTCGGACGCAGCCGCCGGCGCCACGCCACCCAGCAGGCGAGCACGAAGACGGCCAGCCGGAGGCCCACCGCGAGCCAGGGCGGCAGGTCCAGTTCGAGGGCGGCACCGTGGATCGACCGGTTGTAGGGGGCCAGTTCCTCGCGGTTGCCCCCCGCCAGCAGCGGCAGGACACCGGTGAAGAAGACCCCACGGTCGGGAACGGTCAGCAGTCCGAGACCGGTGAGCACCACGCCGCTGACACCGGCGGCGACGAGGGCGCGCGGCCGCCGGAGGACGACGAGGGCTAGCAGGACCGGTGCCAGGGTCGGCTTGACCGCGCACACCGCGCCGAGCAGCACCCCGGCCGGCAGGTCACGTCCCCGGAGCAGCAGGGCGATGACCGCCGCCTCGGCGAGCAGGAGGACGGTGTCGACGTTGCCCTGGCCCAGGAGCCCGACCAGCGGCCGGCTGTGGGCGAGGACCACGAGTGCCCCGGGGAGGACGGGGGAGCCGGCCCGCACGCCCACCAGGCGCAGCAGCAGGACCGTCGCGGCCACCGCGCAGGCCGCGCCCCCCACCACCACGACGACGACCGCGGAGCGGAAGGGCAGCAGGCCCAGCGGCGCCAGCAGCCAGCCGGCGAGCGGTGGGTAGATGAACTCCAGGTCCGTGTCGTAGAGCGGCCCGCCCGCGGCCAGGCTCGCTCCGCCGCGCCAGAGGATGGCGAGGTCGTGGGCGGGTCCCGTCGCCGAGCGGACGACGACGTGGAGCAGCGAGCCGACCGCCAGGGGCCACAGCACCGCCCGGAGCGGTCCTGTCCATGCCGCCGGCTCGCGCGGGCCGGGGGAGGGCGTCCGCGACCGCGGGGGAGGTGCCGGACGGGTGTGGGTGGGCAGCACGTGATCAGCTCTCCGCTGGGGGGCCGGACCCGGGCGGGCGCGGCTCCTCGGACTACCCGTCCGCCACCGGAGTCACCCGGTCGTGGACGGCGGCCGGTGCGGGGGACGTGGATCATGGCCGGGTGCCCGAGTTGCCCGAGGTGGAGGCGCTGGCGGCGTTCCTCCGCGAGAACGCCGTCGGCCGGGTGGTCGCGCGCACCGACCTGACCGGCCTGCAGGCGCTCAAGACCTTCGACCCGCCGCTGTCGGCCCTGGCCGGCCTCGAGGTCACCGGCGCCTCCCGGCACGGCAAGTTCCTCGACCTCGAGGTCTCCGGCCTGCACCTCGTCGTCCACCTGGCCCGCGCCGGGTGGCTGCACTGGCGCACCGGCCTGCCCGCCGCCCCGCCGAAGCCGGGCAAGGGGCCGCTCGCGGTGCGCGTGCACCTGGATGACGGCAACGGGTTCGACCTCACCGAGCAGGGCACCCGCAAGGGCCTCGCCGTCCACGTCGTCCGGTCGCCGGCCGAGGTGCCGGGCATCGAGCGGCTGGGCCCCGACGCGCTCGAGGTCGACCGCGACACCTTCGCCCGGCTGATGGCCGGCCGCTCCGGCCAGGTCAAGGGCGCGCTCACCGACCAGACGCTGCTGTCGGGCATCGGCAACGCCTACTCCGACGAGATCCTGCACGTCGCCCGCCTGTCGCCGTTCAAGATGGCCGACAGGCTGAGCGACGACGAGGTGCTGCGCCTGCACGACGCCGTCCGGGCCGTGCTGTCGGACGCGCTGCAGCGCCAGGTCGGGCAGAGGGCGGCCACGCTCAAGGGCGAGAAGCGCTCGGGCCTGCAGGTGCACGCGCGCACCGGGCTGCCCTGCCCCGTCTGCGGGGACACCGTCCGCGAGGTCAGCTTCGCCGACACCTCGCTGCAGTACTGCCCGACCTGCCAGACCGGCGGCAAGCCGCTGGCCGACCGCCGGATGAGCAAGCTGCTGCGCTGAGAGCGGTCCCAGTCCCCGGAGGGGGTCCGCCGGCGCCCCGGGGGTGGTACGACGGACCCGTGGCAGAGCGGCCGCCTCCCGTGGTGACCCTGGAGCACGTCGCGCGCGCGGCGGGGGTCTCGCGCGCCACGGTGTCCCGCGCGGTGACCGGTTCGGGACCCGTGTCGGCCGACGCCCTGCGCCGGGTCCGCGCCGCCGCCGAGGCGCTGGGCTACGCGGCCGACCCGGTCGCCCGGGCGCTGGCCCGCGGCACGGGCACGCGGGTCGTCGTCGCCATGACCGGCACCTCCGACGCGGTGCTCGCCTGTGCCTACACCGGCCGGGTGCTCACGACCGCCGCCCGGCTGTGCGCCCCCGAGGGGCTGGGCGTGGCGCTGCGCCGGCTGCCGCTGCACGCGCCCGCGGCCGAGCTCGACGCGCTCGCGCGCGACCGCACGGTCGGCGGCGTCGTCCTGGTCAACACCACCACCGAGCTGCTGGCCGCGGTGCCCCGGCAGCTGCGCGGCCGGGTCGTGTCGATCGGGGTGGGCAGTGCCGACGTGCCGTCGGTCGACGTGGACGCCGCCGCGGCGGCCGCCGCCTCCGTCGCACACCTCGTGCGGTCGGGGCGCCGCCGGATCGCGATGGTCACCGGCCCGGAGTGGCTCCCGTGCACCCGGCGGCCGGTCGCGGCCTTCCGCGCCGCCGTCGCCGCGGCCGGGCTGCCGGTGCGCACGGTCCCCGGCGGCTTCGACGCCGCGTCCGGCGAGGCCGGTGCGGAGGAGGTGCTCGCCCGCTGGCCCGACACCGACGCCGTCCTGGGCAGCTGCGACGACGTGGCCCTCGGCGTGCTCGCCGTCCTGCGCCGGCACGGCCGGCAGGTGCCCGGCGACGTCGCCGTCGCCGGGTTCGACGACGCCCCGCTGGCGGAGGTCACCGACCTGACGACGGCGACTCACCCCGTGGAGCGGATCGCCGACGCGGCGGTGCGGGCGGCGCTGACCGGCGCCGCGGCCGACGGGACGGTGTTCTTCCCGTCCGAGCTGGTGCTGCGCCGCAGCGCCTGACCGTCAGCCGGCGAGCAGCGACGTCAGGCGCGACAGCAGCCGGGTGAGCACCGCGCTGCCGACCCCGGCGTCGTCGTCGGCGGGCCGGTCCTCCCCCGCCGCGCCGACGGCGCTCCACCAGTCCTCCAGCGGCGGCGGGGCGAGCACGTCGACCCGCTGGCCCGGGCGCGGCACCAGCACCGGCACGTCGGGGCCGACGGCGGCCAGCAGCCGCTGCACCGGCTCGGCCCAGCGGTGGAAGGCCAGGTTGAAGGTGGCCCAGTGCACCGGGAGCAGGGCGCGGCCGCCGAGGTCGCCGTGCGCGCGCACCGCCTGCTCGGGGTCCATGTGGATGTGCGCCCACGCGTCGTTGTAGGCGCCGATCGGCAGCAGCGTGAGGTCGAAGGGGCCCAGCCGCGCGCCGATGCCGGCGAAGGCGGGCGTGTAGCCGGTGTCGCCGCCGAAGAACACGCGGTGCCGCGGGCCGGCGACCACCCAGGACGACCACAGCGTGGTGTCGCGGGTGAGGTAGCGGCCGGAGAAGTGCCGCGCCTCGGTGCAGGTGATCGTCAGGTCGCCGACCGTCGTCGCGCCGTCCCAGTCCAGCTCGACGACGCGGTCCTCCGGCACGCCCCAGTGCCGCAGGTGCACGCCCACGCCCAGCGGGACGACGAACGGCGCGTCCTGCTGCTCGACCAGCGCCCGCACCGTGGGCAGGTCGAGGTGGTCGTAGTGGTCGTGCGAGATGAGCACGGCGTCGACGCGGGGGAGGGTCTCCACCGGCGCCGGCGGCTCGTGCAGCCGGGTGGGGCCGAACACCGGCGACGGCGAGACGCGGTGGCCCCACACCGGGTCGACCAGCACGCGGGCGCCGTCGACCTCCAGCAGCGCGCTGGAGTGCCCGAACCAGGTGACGGCGAGCTCGCCCGCCTCGGCCGGGATCGCCGGGCGGGCCAGCGGCACGGGCCGGGCGGGCAGGCCGACGTGCCGGTCGTCGTGCCACTGCCGGAGCAGGCCGCGGCGGGCGTTCGGCGGCGGCAGCGCCGGCGTGGGCAGCGTGTTGTGGAACCGGCCGCCCGACCACTGCGGCGACCCGGCCACCGTCGGGCGGATCTCGCGGCGCCCGGCGCCGATCGCCGTCGGCAGGCCCCACGCGGCGCGGGCCAGGAAGCCGGCGGGCAGGGCGAGGGCGGCGGTCAGGGCGATGCGACGGGCTCGGCGCGGGGACGGCACGCCTCCCAGCATCCCAGCCGTCCCGGCGTGCCGGCCGCCGATGCCGGGGTCATGCTCACCACGTGGCGACCGATGCCGGCCGGCGCGGACCCGCCCCGGACGACGAGGGCGGCGACCCGGCGTGCTGGCTCGAGCGGGTGTGCCCGGCGTGCGGCCGGCTCGCCGACGAGGACCCGCCGACCCGCTGCCCCGCGTGCGGCGAGGAGCTCGCCGCCGACTGACGCCCGTCCCGGCTCCGGCTCGTCCTGGCTCACCGCAGCGCGTCCTGGCTCGCGGTCGGCGGTGAGCCAGGACGCGGCACGATCAGGCCGCCTGATCGTGCGCCCGGCCTCGCGCCGCGGTGCCCGACCTCGCGCCGCGGTGCCCGACCTCGCGCTGCGGGGCGAGGCCGGGCACCACGCGGCGAGGTCAGCGGCCGGCGGCGAGGTCGGCGAGCGCGCGGCGCAGCGCCACCCCGGCGGCGTCGGCGCGCACGTGCAGCTCCTCGCGCAGGTCCAGCGGCAGGCCGGGACTCTCCAGCTGCGCCTGCAGGTCGAGGTCCTCGGCGAGCGCCCGCGCCTCGGCGGCCACCGCGGCCGCGACGTCGTCGGGACCGGGTAGCGGCGCCCCGGGCGGCGAGGCGAGCAGCACACAGGCGTGGACGCGGGTGGAGTCGGCGTCCTCGGGCTGCAGGAGGACCAGCAGCGTGCGGGACGCGCCGTCGTCGAGGTCGGTCCGCTGCCGGAGCTGGAACGGGGCGCGGAACACCGAGGTGACCCGCTGCCCGCCGCCCGTCCGCTCGGCGGTGAACCCGCCCGGCTCCGGGGTGACGGTGCCGCCGGTGACCTCCGGCTCGCCGCCGTCCGCGTGCACGAACGGCAGGTGGGCGACGTCGAGGAGCGCGTCGGCCAGCGTCGCGGCCGGGCCGGCCGACCGGGCCGGCGGCAGCCAGCCGCCGACGAACCGCCGGTCGCCGTCCTCGGGGACCGCCAGGTCGGCGCCGCGCGGCTCGGCCGGGGCCAGCCAGACGACGCCGAGCCACTCCCGCACGCCCCACGCCGGCGGGTCGGCGGTCACGCCGGCGGCGGAGCGCGACAGCGTCCACGTGCGCCCGAGCAGCCGCACCTGCAGCCAGCCGCCGGCGCGCAGCTCCCGCGAGAGGGCGACCGGGTGCCAGGCGTGCTCGAGGGCGGGGTGCAGGTTGCCGAGCACCGGCCCGGACGGCGGCGCGGGGGCGGGCGCGGGCTCCGGGACGGGCGGAGCCGGCGGCGCCGGCGGCAGGCCGACGGCGGTGCGCTCGGGCGCCAGCCACACCCAGCCGTGCCGCTCCTCGACCGCCCACGGGACCGACAGGTCCGCGCGCGGAGGAGCGGTGCCGTCGGGGCCCAGCGACGGGACGTCGACGCAGCGGCCGTCGCCGTCGAACCGCCAGCCGTGGTACGGGCACTGCAGCCGGCCCTCCACCACGGTGGCCGCCGCCAGCGGCACCAGCCGGTGCGGGCAGCGGGCGGGGAAGGCGCTCACCTCCGCCCCCGGCCGGAGCCGGACGACGACCCAGGACCGGCCGCCGGCGCCCACCGGCACCGGCGTCGTCCCCACCTCGGCGGCGCGCGCCACCGGGAACCAGCCCGTCGACCGTGCGGTCGACGGCATCCGCGTCGCGGTCATGACCCATTGCAGCGCCGGCGCGCTACCGCGGCGTGACGCCGGGGAGAAGGTCAGGTCACGGCCCGGCCTCGAAAGTTTCGGTGGTGAGCACCGCAACCTCTCGACCCCTAAGGTGAGCGCGGTCACACGACCAGTGGCGTTCCGGATCGACGAGGGAGCAACCCGTGACAGAACCCGCCGAACGGCGGTTGCTGACGCCGGAGGAGTACCGGCAGGCGCAGGACTCGCCGGAGTTCACCGAGCTGCGCAGGCGCTTCCGGCGCTTCGCCTTCCCGATGACCGTGGCCTTCCTGGCCTGGTACCTGCTCTACGTCCTGCTCTCGACCTACGCGCCGGACTTCATGTCCACGCAGGTCTTCGGCAACGTGAACCTCGGCATCCTGCTGGGGCTGGGGCAGTTCGTCTCCACGTTCGTGATCACCCACCTCTACGTGGCGCACGCGAACCGGAAGACCGACCCCATCGCCGACGAGATGCGCGAGCGGCTCGAGAGCCACCAGTACGCCGGCAGCGGCCGGACGGGCACCGACATCAGCAAGGGCGGTGCCACCCGTGCCTGACGCCACCGTGCTCGCGGCGGACGCCACCATCGGCAGCCCCGCCGTCAACATCTCGATCTTCGGCGCGTTCGTCCTGGTCACCCTGGTGATCACGTTCCGCGCCAGCCGCAACAACAAGAGCGCGGCCGACTACTACGCCGCCGGCCGCAACATCAGCGGCACGCAGAACGGCCTGGCCATCGCCGGCGACTACCTGTCGGCCGCGTCGTTCCTGGGCATCGCCGGGGCCATCGCCGTCTACGGCTACGACGGCTTCCTCTACTCGATCGGCTTCCTCGTCGCCTGGCTCGTCGCGCTGCTGCTCGTCGCCGAGCTCATGCGCAACACCGCGCGGTACACGATGGCCGACGTCCTGGCCTTCCGGATGCGCCAGGGCCCGGTGCGCACCGCGGCGGCGATCTCCACGCTCGCGGTGTCGCTGTTCTACCTGCTGGCCCAGATGGCCGGCGCGGGCGGCCTGGTCACCCTGCTGCTCGGGGTCACCGGCGAGGCGGCGCAGGCGCTCGTCGTCGTCCTGGTCGGCGCGCTGATGATCATCTACGTGCTGGTCGGGGGCATGCGCGGCACCACCTACGTGCAGATCATCAAGGCCACGCTGCTCATCGCCGGCGCGCTGGTCATGACCCTGTGGGTGCTGACCGAGTTCGGCTTCAACCTGTCCTCGCTGCTCGGGGACGCGCAGTCGGTGGCGGTCGAGGGCCGCGACGTGCTCGCGCCCGGTGCGCAGTACGGCGCCACCGGCACCTCGAAGCTCGACTTCGTGTCGCTGGGCCTCGCCCTGGTGCTCGGCACGGCCGGCCTGCCGCACGTGCTCATGCGCTTCTACACCGTGCCGACGGCGAAGGACGCCCGTCGCTCGGTGGTCTGGGCGATCTGGCTGATCGGCGTCTTCTACCTGTTCAGCCTCGTGATCGGCTACGGCGCCGGTGCCCTGGTCGGGCCGGAGCGCATCCTGGGCGCCCCGGGTGCGGTCAACTCCGCCGCGCCGCTCCTGGCCTTCGAGCTGGGCGGGACGATCCTGCTCGGGATCATCGCCGGCGTCGCCTTCGCGACGATCCTCGCGGTGGTCGCCGGCCTGACGATCACCGCCTCGGCCTCCTTCGCCCACGACGTCTACGCGTCGGTGATCAAGAAGGGCAAGGTGTCGCCGAACGGGGAGGTGCGGGTCGCCCGCATCACCGCGATCGTCATCGGTGCGATCTCCATCGGCCTGGGCATCCTGGCGCTGCAGGCGGGCCTGAACATCGCGTTCCTGGTCGCGCTCGCGTTCGCCGTCGCCGCCTCGGCGAACCTCCCGACGATCCTCTACACGCTGTTCTGGAAGCGGTTCACCACCCAGGGCGCGCTGTGGTCGATGTACGGCGGCCTCATCGCCTGCATCGTGCTGATCGTCTTCTCGCCGGTCGTGTCCGGTGCGCCGGTCAACCCGGCCACCGGGCTGTCCCCGTCGCTGTTCCAGGACGTGGACTTCCACTGGTTCCCGCTGAACAACCCGGGCATCGTGTCGATCCCGCTGTCGTTCTTCCTCGGCTGGCTCGGCTCGATCCTGTCCAAGGAGAAGCCGGACCTGGACAAGAACGCCGAGCTCGAGGTCCGGTCGCTCACCGGGATCGGTGCGGAGAAGGCCGTCCAGCACTAGGAGGAGGGCCCGCGCGGGCCCTCCTCAGCACCAGCCGAGGCGCGCGTCCCCACCCGGGGGCGCGCGCCTCGCGCGTCGGGTGGGCTCAGGCAGCGCGGACGGCGGGGACGGCGTCGGGCAGCGCCGCCGTCACGTCGGGCAGCGCGGCGTCGACCGCCGCCACGGCGGAGCCGGTCGAGCGGGCGGCACGGCGCGAGCGGCGCACCGCGAAGCGGGTGCCGAGAGCGGCGGCGACGACGAGGCCGGCCAGGGCCTCGCGGACCGAGCCGGTGGCGGCGGCGGCCACGGCGACGGCGAGCGCCGCGGCGTAGACCGCCGTCAGCAGGACGGCGGGGGAGGGCAGGTGCACGGGGGACCTCCGGGGACTGCCGGTCGTGCGGGGGCTGCGCCCGCCGGGCCGGCGGCCGGGCTGCGGGACAGCCCGGCCACCGGCACGGCGACGGCGCGGGGGATGCGAGGTCAGGGCCTCACTTGAGCAGGTCCTTGGCCTTCTGCAGCATCGTGTGGGCCTCGGTCTGCGGGGTGCTGTAGAGCCGCGGGTCGCCCGGGGGCAGCGTCGGGGCGTCGGCGGTGGCCTCGATGGCGGCGGCGCGGAACTCGCCCTTGCCGTCGATCGACGGGCCCGAGGCCCAGCGGCCGTTGGCGGCCTCCGGGCCGTCGGAGGCCTGGATGAAGGTGAAGCCCAGGTCGCCGACCTCGTCGGAGAGCGGGAAGGCCTCGGGCACCGGCAGCCCCTCGAGGCCGTCCTCCTTCAGCTGCTCCACGGCGGCCAGCCACTGCTGCTGGTGCATGTGGTCGCGGGTGATGAGGAACTTGAGCATGTCCTTGACGCCCGGGTCGTCGGTCATGTTGTAGAGCCGGGCCACCTGCAGCCGGCCCTGCATCTCGGCGGTGGCGTTGTAGTAGAAGTCCGCCATCAGGTTGCCCGAGGCGGTCACGTACGCGCCGGTCCACGGGTTGCCCATGCTGTCCATGTAGGAGGCGCCCTGGCCGTTGACGATGAGGTGCTGCGGGTTGTGCTGCCCGTAGCCGGCGGCGGCCTCCTTGGTGCGGTCGGCCGAGTCGGGCTTGAGCGGCACGTGGTCGAGCAGCCGGTCGATCATCGTCACGATCATCTCGACGTGCGCCAGCTCCTCCGTCCCGATGGAGAGCAGCATGTCCTTGTACTTGCCGGGCAGGCGGCAGTTCCAGCCCTGCAGCAGGTACTGCGTGGCGACGGTCATCTCGCCCCACTGACCGCCGAGGACCTCCTGCATCTTGCGCGCGAAGTCCGGGTCCGGGCCGTCGGGCTTGGCCTCGTACTGCAGGGCGTGGGTGTGCGTGAACACGGGCTCTCCTCGTGGCGTCGTCGCGTCGCCGCCGCTGCGGTGACACCCGGGATCTGCCCGCGCCGGGTGGCCCGCCCGTGCCGTCCGCTGGCCCGCCCGTGCCAACCTGACGGACCCGTTCCGTGGAGGGCCGATAGCGCTACGAGGGCCCTCACCGCTCCGGGGAGGAGCCCAGGGCGCGACGATGGCGGATCCCCTACCGGTCGGGGAGGTCCACCCGGAGCGTCAGGCCCGCGTCGGTCACCGCCCAGACGACGGTGCCGCCGAGGTCGCGCGTGTGCCGCTGCACCGACCACAGCCCGAGCCCCGTGAGGTCCACCGGCGGGACGTCGCGGCGCAGGTACTGCACGACCCGGTGCGGGTGCGCGACGTCCTGGGTCAACGACAGGCGCACCACGCCCCCGCGGCTGGTGACCGCCAGCACCACCGGGGCGCCGTCGCCGTGCCGGTGGGCGTTCTCCAGCAGGTTGGTGAGGATCCGCTGCACCCGTGCGTCGGCCACCCGCACGTCGGCGGCGCGGTCCTGCAGGGCGAGGGACAGCTGCCCGGCCGGCAGGCCGGAGGCGGCCACGGCGGCACGGACGACGTCGCCGAGCAGGCGGCCGCCGGTCCGCCGGGTGGCCCCGCCGGTGGCGTCGGCGGTGCGCAGCATCGACGACAGGTGCGCGGTCTGCGCGCGGGCGAGGTCCAGCAGCTCCGCGCGGTCCCCGGCCGTGCGGTCGAGGGTGCCCAGCAGCGCCTCCAGGGAGGCCAGCGGGCTGCGCATGTCGTGGCACATGGCGCGCAGCAGCGCCGTCTCCGGGGTGGGCGGTGGCTCCTGCTCCGGTGGCCTGCGGCGGGCGACGCGCACGACGTGGTCGCGCACCACCCGGGCGAGGTCGGGGATCAGGCCGCTGGGCCGCTGCGTGCGCGGTGTGTCGGGTGCGAGGGTCACGGGCACCTCCGGGGTGCGTGCGGCCGGGGCGGCCGCGGAGGACGGGAGGGTCGTGGGGTCGACCGACGCCGGGGCTGGGCGCCTGGGGCAGACGGGCGGGCACGTGGACGTGGTGGTCGTCGACGACCACCCGCTGTTCAGCAGGGGTCTGGCGTTGCTGCTGCCGGGGGTGAGCGAGGGCCGGGTGCGCGTCGTGGCCACCACCGACGACGCCTCGGCGGCCGCGGCGATGGTCAGCCGCCACCACGCCGACGTCGCCGTCGTGGACCTGCACATGCCGCCGCCGGGCGGGGTGCGGGCGATCGCGGCGATCCGCCGCGCCGACCCGATGGTGCGGGTGGTGGCGCTGTCCGGGCTCGCCGAGGCCGACGCCGCCCTGGAGGCGCTGCGCGCGGGCGCGGCCGGCTTCCTGCCGAAGACCGCCGACCCCGAGCACCTGGTCCGCCCGCTGCTGGCGGTGCTCGACGGCTGGTCGGTGGTCCCGGAGGCGCTGCTGCGCCAGCTGCTCGACGACGCCGCCCCGACCGGGGAGCAGACCGTCGCCGACCGGCTCACCAGTGACGAGCGCCGGCTGTGGCGCCTGGTCGCCGACGGCACGAGCACCGTCGACATCGCCACGACGCTGCACGTCTCGGAGCGCACCGCCAAGCGGCTGGTCGCCTCCCTGCTGCGCAGCCTGGGCGTCGCCACCCGCGTGGAGGCGGCGGCGCTCGCCGGCCGCGTGGGCCTCCGCAAGGGGACCGACGGGCCGGGCTGAGCAGGGGCCGGCTGCGCGGGGTGCATCGCGCCCCCGCTACCCGGGCGCGTGATCGACACGCCCGCGTTCCGCAAGGTGGCCCCGACGGGCCACCGCCCCGCCGGGTCAGCCGGCGGGAGGCGGCGCGGCGTCGCCCGCCGCGGCGGCCCACGGACCCGACGCCGCCACCGTGAACGCCGCGACGTCGGCGGCGGCCATGTCCACGGCCGCGTAGCCGCCGGTCCCGGCGCCCACGCACGCGGTGACCGTGGCCAGCCCCGCCCGGCGCTGGAAGACCGTCTGCCGGACCGTCCAGCCGACGACGGCGCGGCGCTGCAGCACCGCCTGCTCGCGCACCAGCAGGCCGCTGCGCACGCTGAACGATCGCGGGCCGGTCGCGTGCCCGAGCGCGGCGTAGCGCCCGAGACCCAGCGGTACGCCGAGCACGGTCAGCGCGACGCCCACGGCCAGCAGGCCCCAGAAGCCGGTGCCGGTGTACAGCCAGGCCCCGCCGGCGGTGACGACGAGGCCGGCGAGCACCGCGCGGGACACCGCGCGCCGGCGTGCGGCCGGCGGGTGCGGCCGGAGCGGGCCGGGGTCGTCGACCAGCACGCCGAGCAGCCGCAGCGCCTCCGGCCGCGGGCCGAGCGGGAACAGCTGCCCCCGCCGGTTGGCCGCGCCCAGGCCGGTGACCAGCGCGTTGACCCGGGCGGCGCGCACCAGCCGCATGCCCAGGCCCTCGGCCAGGGTGCCGCCGCGGATGCGGTCGACCTCTAGCTCGGTGTGCCGGCGGGTGAGCAGCCCGCGCACGGCCACCAGCGAGCCGCCGCGGCGCACGAGCCGGAAGCCCCAGTTCACGACCGCCGCCCCCAGCACCGCCCCGGCGGCGAGCAGCGCCAGCGCGAGGGCCACGCCGACGGCCACCACGGTGCCGGTCAGCTCCGGGCCGTCGAGGTCGGGCCGCAGGCCGCGCGGGAGCTCCTGCAGCAGCCGCGACAGCGCCCCGACGGCCGCCAGCGGCACCGCCAGGTAGCTCGCGACCAGCGGCGCGTACAGCAGCCAGCGCGGGTCGAAGCGGGCGAGTTCCTCCTCGGGCGGCTCCTCGAACGGCGCCCCGGGGTCGGCGCCCGGGAGCACCGGCCGGGCCGACCGGCGGTGGGTGAGCACGGAGACGCGCAGCCGGTCGCCCTCGGCCCGCGGCACGCCGTCGACCACGACCTCCTCGTCGCCGTCGGTGCCCACCCCGGCCGCGGCGTCGATGCGCACCCGGACCAGGCCGAACAGCCGGTGCAGCGCCGGCGCCTCCACCTCCACGCCGCGGATGCGGTCGTTGGGGACGGTGCGCACCGAGCGGGCGAGCAGGCCGCGGGTGACCACCACCGCGGCGGGGGTGTCGGCGTAGGTGGTGCGCCACCAGGTGAGGCCCGCGAACAGCAGCGACAGCGCCGTCACCGCCACCACGAGCGCGACGACGACGCCGGGCCCGTCGATGCCCACCGCGGCGACCACCGGGATCGCCGCGGGCACGACCTGCCGGGCCTGCTTGAAGGTGACCGTGTGCAGCAGCACCACCAGCGGCGAGGTGCGGCGCGCGGCGGGCGGGGGCGCGGGCGGCGCGGCCGCCGGCGGGGCGGGCACCGGCCAGGGTCCTGTCACGTGGCCTCGTCCCGCACCTGCTCGGCCCGCCGGGCCAGGTCCTCGGCGACCCGCTCGGCCACGGCCAACTCCAGGTGCGGCACGCGGACGGTGCCCTGCGACGAGGCGGTCAGCACCGCGACGCTGGCCAGCCCGTAGAGCTGCTGCAGCACGCCGCGGGTGACGTCGACGGTCTGGATCCGGGCGATCGGCACCAGCGTCCAGGTGCGGGTCAGCCAGCCGGTGAGGGTGTGCACCGTCTCCGCGGTGACCTCCCAGCGGTGCACCCGGTACCGGATCCACGGCCGCACGCCGATGGCCACGACGGCGTAGACGCCGACCAGCACCGGCAGCAGCCAGCGCAGCACCGGCACCGGGCCGCCCACCGAGGCGGGCACCACGAGCACGGCGACGGTCACGATCGCGCCGTAGACGAGCGTGCCGACGATCCCCTCGGTCACCCAGAGCCAGATCGCCGAACGGGACAGCGACCAGGCCGGCTCGGACACCGGGGGCGCGGGGGCGGCGGACATCACGGCCCATCCTCCCAGTCCCGCGCGGGGGCGGCCCGCGCGTCCGGGCTGGGAGGATGGGTGCCGTGATGCCGCAGCAGGTCCCGACCGTGCCCGCCGACGAGGTGCCCTCCGACGCCGTCCTCCTCGACGTCCGCGAGGACGACGAGTGGGTCACCGGCCACGCCGAGGGAGCCACCCACATCCCGATGGGCGAGGTGCCCGCCCGCCTCGACGACGTCCCCGAGGGCGACCCGCTCTACGTCGTCTGCCGCAGCGGCGGCCGTTCGGCGCGGGTGGCCGCCTGGCTCAACCAGAACGGCTACGACGCGGTGAACGTCGGCGGCGGGATGGGCGCGTGGGAGGCGGCGGGCCGGCCCCTGGTGAGCGAGACCGGCCAGCCGCCCTTCGTGCGCTAGCTCTTCGGGGCGTACTCCGCGAAGCGGCTGCGCAGGTCCTTCTTCGAGAACTTGCCGACGCTGGTCTTGGGCACCTCGTCGATGAACTCGACGGCGTCGGGCATCCACCACTTGGCCACCAGCGGCTTGAGGTGGTCGAGGATCTCCTGCTCGGTCGCCTCCTCGCCCGGCTTGAGGACGACGCAGGCCAGCGGCCGCTCGTCCCACTTCGGGTGCGGGATGCCGACGACCGCGGCCTCCTTCACCTTCGGGTGGCTCATGATCGCGTTCTCGAGGTCGACCGAGCTGATCCACTCGCCGCCGGACTTGATGAGGTCCTTCGTGCGGTCGGCGATGCGGATCGAGCCGAAGGAGTCCATCGCCGCGACGTCGCCGGTGCGCATCCAGCCGTCCTCGGTGGTGAGCACCACGCCGGCGTCGGGGTTGTAGTAGTCCTGCGCGCACCACGGGCCGCGGACCTGCAGCTCGCCGGTGGCCTTGTCGTCCCAGGGCTGCGGCTCGAGCGTCTCGGCGTCGACGATCCGCGCCTCGACGCCGAGGAACGGGATGCCGGCGCGGGCGCGCTGGGCGGCCTTGCCCTCGTCGTCGAGCTGGTCGAAGCGCGGCGGCAGGATGCCCGAGGAGGCGACCGGGTGGGTCTCGGTCATGCCCCACGCCTGCAGGATCGGCAGGCCGACCTGCTCGCGGTAGGCCTCCGACAGCGCCTTGGGCACCGCCGAGCCGCCGCAGCCGATGTCGCGGAGCTTGTGCGGCTTGCCGGCCAGGTGCGGCAGCACGCCCTGCCAGATGGTCGGGACGCCGGCGGTGAAGGTGACGCCCTCCTCGACGATGAGCTTCGCCAGCGCCTCGGGCTGCATCATCGGGCCGGGCATGACCAGCGAGGCGCCGGCGGCCGGGGCGGCCTGGGCGATGCCCCAGGCGTTGGCGTGGAACATCGGCACGACCGGCATGGCGACGTCGCGGATGCTCAGCCCGAAGGCGTTGGGCATGAGCACGCCCATGGTGTGCAGGAACGTCGAGCGGTGGCTGTAGACGACGCCCTTGGGGTTGCCGGTGGTGCCCGACGTGTAGCACATCGAGGCGGCGCTGTTCTCGTCCGTGACGTGGAACTCGACCGGTGAGGCCTCGGCCAGCAGCGTCTCGTAGTCGGACACGCGCGGGTCGTCCGGGATCTCGTTGTCGCCGCCGTCGTCCATGACGACGACGTGCTTGACCGTCTCCATCGTGTCCACCAGCGGCCAGAACAGCGGCAGCACCGAGCGGTCGACGAAGACGACCTCGTCCTCGGCGTGGTTGGCGATGTAGGTGAGCTGCTCGGGGAACAGCCGGATGTTGAGCGTGTGCAGGACGCGGCCGGTCGAGGGCGCGGCGAAGTACAGCTCGAGGTGGCGCTGGCTGTTCCAGCCGAAGGTGCCCACCCGGCCGTCGGCGCTGATGCCCAGCGTGTCGAGGACGCCGCCCAGTCGCCGAGTGCGCTCGGCCCACTCGGCGTAGGTCACCTTCGTGACGCCGGTGGGGCTGTTGGTCGCGATCGTCCCGTCGCCGTAGTGCTGCTCGACGTGCCGGAAGATCGCGTCGATGGTGAGGGGGAAGTCCTGCATGAGCCCGCGCATGGCGGCATCGTGCCAGTGACGGCGCTCACGATCTACCGCGGAGTACGCCGTTCCAGCTCGCGCAGGACGTCGGCGGCGACCCAGCGGGCGCCGCGGCCCCCGGAGCGCAGCCCCCCGGCGGTCGCCACGGCACGTCCGTGCAGGCCAGGACTCCGCTTGCCCATCTGGCGCAGCGCCCAGCTGGCGCCCTTGCGGACCACGGGGCGGTCGTCGTCGGCGTGCTCGGCGACGGCCCGCAGGAACGGCTCGAACCGCTCGTCGGGGGACGTGCGGTCGGCCACCGCCAGGCCGGCCATGACGGCGAACCCGGCGCGCTTGACGAACGGCTCCGTCCGGGCGGCCCACGCGAGCGCGCGGTCCCGTGCGAACGGGGTGTGCCGGACCAGGTTCTGGCAGACCTGGTCGCACAGGTCCCACGCGTCGAACCCGGCGGCCCACGCGTCGAGCTGCGCGACGTCGACCGCGGCCGGGTCCTCGACCATGCTCGCCAGGATCCGGGCCTCGTGGACGCCGGTGTCCCACAGCGCCGCGGCCAGCGCGTGGTCGCGGCCCAGCTCACGCGCCAGCGCCCGGAGCTCGGCGACCGTCACGCCGAGGGTCTGCGCGCCGCCGACGCCGGTGCGGGTCATGCCGGCCAGCCGCGCCGGGTCGGCCAGCTCCCCGAGCCGGCCGAGCACCGCCGCGGCGTCGGTCACCGGGTGAGGACGACGGGCAGCTCGGCCAGGCCGCGGATGACGAACTCCGGGCGGCGCCGCGCCGGGCGGGCCAGCTGCAGGTCGGAGGTCCGCGACAGCAGCGCGCCGAAGGAGGCCTGCAGCTCCACGCGGGCCAGCGGCGCCCCGATGCAGAAGTGCACGCCGGCGCCGAAGGAGATGTGCGGGTTGTCGGTGCGGCCGACGTCGAGGACGTCCGGGTCGGCGAAGACGGCGGGGTCGCGGTTGGCCGCACCCAGCAGCGCGGCGACCTTCGCGCCCGCCGGGACGGTCACCCCGCCCACCTCGACGTCCTCGGTGGCGGTGCGCTCGAACAGCTGCAGCGGCGAGTCGAAGCGCATGAGCTCCTCGATCGCGGTGGGCAGCAGCGCCGGGTCCGCCCGCAGCCGCTCGAGCTGGTCGCGGTGCTCCAGCAGGGCCAGCAGGCCGTTGCCGCTGACGTTGACGGTGGCCTCGTGGCCGGCGTTGAGCAGCAGGATGCAGGTGGTGACCAGCTCGTCCTCGGTCAGCCGGTCGCCGTCGGAGTCGCGGACGGTGACCAGGTGGGTGAGCAGGTCCTCGCCCGGGGCGCGGCGCCGCTCGGCGGCCAGCTCCCGCAGGTAGGCGACGAACTCCGCGGCGGCCCGCTCGGCGGCGTCCTCCACGGCGTCGCTGCGGCCGTACTCGTACATCTTCACGATCGCGTTGGACCAGGGCCGCAGCAGCGGCCGGTCGGCGGCCGGGACGCCGAGCAGCTCGGCGATGACGGCGACCGGCAGCTCCTCGGCCATCCCGGAGAGGACGTCGACCTCCGCGGTGCCGCCGGAGCGCTCGGCCAGCCCGTCGACCAGGGAGTCGGCCAGCTCCTGCACCCAGGGCCGCAGCCGCTCGACGTGCCCGCGGGCGAACGCCGCGCTGACCAGCCGCCGCAGCCGGGTGTGCTCGGGCGGCTCCATCTCCAGGATGGCGTTGCGGTGGATCAGGTTGAACTGCCCGAACCGCTCCTCCGGCGTGCGGTCGCGCCAGATCCGGCCCAGCCGCCGGTCGCGCAGCACGGCGTTGCTCTCGGCGTGGGTGAAGGCCAGCCAGAGGCCCAGGCCCTCGTGCCACTGCACCGGCGCGGCGGCGCGGGCGGCGGCGAAGGCCGGGTAGGGATCGGCGACCACGGCTGCGTCGGTCAGGTCGAGGGGGACGGCCGGCGAGGTCACGGCGGGGAGCCTAGGCGGCGGAGGGACGTGTCCCGGCCCACCTACGCTGGGCCGCATGGCCCGTTCCGCGACCCGCCGCCGTCCCGCGCCCGCGCCCGCCGCCGGTGAGATCAACCCCAAGGCCCCCTGCCCCTGCGGGTCCGGCCGCCGCTACAAGCACTGCCACGGCTCGGGCTACGCGCCGCCGGTGACCCGCCCGTTCGAGGGCCTGCCCGGCGAGCCGGACTGGGTGGCGCTGCGCGAGCTGGTGCCCGCCGCCACCGCCCCGCTGACCACCACCGATGGCCGCGCCGTCACCCTCGCCAGCGTCCTGCCCGGCGGCGCGCCGGCCCTGGTGCGCAGCAACGGCGAGATCCTGCTCGGCGTCCAGCTCACCGCCTCCTCCGACGACGTGAGCCGCGACCTCGGCACGGCGCTGGCCGCGGCGCTGGAGGCCCCGGCGGGCGCGCCGGTCGACCCGGGCCCGATCGGCGCCGCGGGCTCCGCCGGCCCCCGGCTGCAGGAGCTGCTGGACCTGGAGGCGCCGCTCGAGGTGACCGTCCACGAGGACTTCGGCTTCTGGCTGGAGGGCACCGACGCCGGCGCCGCCGCCATGGCCGGCCTGCAGCAGGCGAACGAGGCGGTGCTGCCCACCGTCCGGCTCGACGGGCTGGGTGCCGCGTACTGGGTGCGGCCCGGCAGCGAGCGGTCGCACCTCCGCTGGGTGCGGCCCGAGGCCGAGGAGCCGCTGCTCGACGCGCTGGCCCGCCTGTCCGCGGCCGACGAGCTGGTGCTCGGCGAGGGCACCCGCTACGCGGGCGCCTTCCGCGCCCACGGGCTGGTCGTGCCCGTGTGGGACCTGCCCGCCGACACCCCGGCCGAGGAGTGGAACGGGCCGGCCGAGGAGTTCGCCGGGAGGTTGGAGCAGGCGCTGGCAGCCTCCGGCCCGCTGTCGGCCGACGAGCGCCGCGCCCGCGCCGGCCTGCTCTCCCGCCAGGTCACCCTGCGCTGACCCCGGGGAGGTCGTGCTCTGCCCCGCCGGACGGGGCAGAGCACGACCCGACCCGGGACCCCCTGCACCTGCTCCGGGCCGGGTCGTGCGCTGAGTCCGCCCTGGACCCAGAGCACGACCGCGCTCGGGAGGACACGTGCCCCGGGCGGAGGAGCCCCGCTCAGAGCGAGCGGATCAGGTGCCGGAAGAAGACCGCGCCCCGGTGCAGCGCCGCGACGCTGATCCGCTCGTCGGCCGCGTGCAGCGCGTCGAGCTCGCCGCGGGAGAGGTCGAACGGCATGAACCGGTACACCGCGTCGCTGATCTGCGCGAAGTGCCGCGCGTCGCTGGCCTGCACCATCAGGTACGGCGCGACGACGGCCTCCGGGTACACCGCCCGCACCGCCGCGCCCAGCGCCGCGTAGGCCTCGGTGTCGGTGCGCGACACCGGCGACGGGTCGTTGCCGCCGGTCACCCGCACCTCCACCGACGGGTCGGCGATCACCCGCTGCAGCCGGTCGACCGTCGACTGCACCGTCTCGCCCAGCGCGATCCGGATGTCCAGGTGCGCCCGCGCCCGGGTGGCCAGCACGTTCTGGGCGCTGCTGCCCTCGAGCTCGGTGACGGCGACCGTCGTGCGCACCAGCGCGTTGGCCTCCCGGCTGGCCCGCGCCAGCGCCGTCGCCAGCACCGGCCGCAGCGCGCGGGCGTTCGCGAACAGCGCCCGGTACGCGCCCGGGGCGTGCCGGCCGGCGGCATCGACCATGCCGAGCACCACGTCGTGCAGCCGCGCCGGGAACGGGGACGCGTCCAGCCGCACGACGGCCCGTGCCAGCCGCGCCGGCGCCCCGCCCGGGGTGGGGGAGGAGGCGTGCCCGCCGGGGTCGGTGGCCACGAGGTCGACGCCGAGCAGGCCCTTCTCCGCCAGCCCCACGACGGCGATCGGCCCGGGGACGCCGGGGAAGACCCCGCTCACCACGGCGCCGCCCTCGTCGACCACCGCCCAGGGCGTGATCCCGCGGTCGCGGAACGCCTGGACCGCGAGCTGCGCCCCGACGCCGGCGACCTCCTCGTCGTCGCCGGAGAAGACGTAGACGTCGCGGGCCGGGGTGTGCCCGGCGGCGGCCAGCGACTCCACCGCCTCGAGCACGGCCACCAGTGAGCCCTTGTCGTCGATGGCCCCGCGCCCGTGCACCCAGCCGTCCTCGACCAGGCCGGAGAACGGGTCGCGGCTCCACGCCTGCCCGGTCACCGGGACGACGTCGTGGTGCGCCATGAGCACCAGCGGCGGCCGGTCCGTGCCGCTGCGCCAGCGGTAGAGCAGCGCCCCGTGCCCGAGGACCTCCCGCTCCAGCACCCGGTGGGTGTGCGGGTACAGCTCGGCGAGGCGCTCGCGGAACCGGGCGAAGGCGCCGGCGTCGACGAGGCCGCGGTCGCGCGCGGAGACGGTGGGGATGCGGATGAGCTCGCCGAGGCGGGCGGCCGCGGCGCCGGCGTCCAGGCCGGAGGCGTCGGCGGGCGGGACGGCGGCCGGCGAGGGCCGGAAGCGCGCAACCCGGCGGGCGAGCGCCGCACCCCCGGCGGCCGTCCCCGCAGCCACCGCCCCGGCCAGCAGCGGGGTGGTCCTCACGCGACCTCCCGCACGCCGGCCACCTCGGGCCGGTCGGAGAACGCCAGCGCCGGCACGAACACCAGCGACAGCGCGGCCAGCCACGCGGTGACCCCGCAGACCACCCACACGGTCACGTAGCCCGACAGCGACCCGGCGGTGCCCTGCGCACCCGAGGCCAGCGCGACGGCGAAGGCGGCCGACGCGAAGCTCCCGCCGAGCACCTTCGTCGTGTTGGTCAGCCCGGTGGCCACGCCGGTGCGCCCGGCCGGCGCCGCCGCGGCCGCCGCGGCGGGCAGGGCCGCCACCAGCGCGCCGGAGCCCAGACCCGCGACCACCATCGCCCCGAGCACCTGCGGCAGCGTGTCGTGCAGCGGCACGAGCAGCAGGTAGCCCAGGCCGGTGAGCGTGGCGGCGCCGATGAGCGTGACCCGCGGCGTGGTGGCCGCCGAGACCCGGGAGAACTGGCTCGCCCCCACGAGCATCGACACCACGTAGCCGCCGATGACGATCGACACCTCGCTGGTCGACAGGCCCAGGCCGTAGCCGTACACCTCCGGGTCGGTGCGGGCGAAGGTCGACAGCGGCCCCTGCGCGCCGAGCACGCTGACGCCGAAGAGCCCGGCGGTGAGCTGCACCGGCCACATGCTCGGCGAACGCAGCACCCGGAAGTCGACCAGCGGGTCGGTGCGGCGCAGCTCGTGGCGCACGAACGGCACCACCAGCAGCACGCCGAGAGCGGTCACCAGCCACGGCCACAGCTCGCCGGCACCGTTCACCCGCACGAACGTGAGCCCGCCGGTGATCACCAGCAGCACCACGCTGAGCAGCGCGACGCCCGTGACGTCGACCTCGCCGGCCCGGCGGTCGGTGCTCTCGGGCACCCGCAGCGCCACCACGGCGACGACGCCCGCGACCAGCAGCCCCGGGACCAGCAGCACCAGCCAGAACCGCCCGGCCAGCGCGCCGCCGAGCTGCCCGCCGCCGAGCGCGCCCACGATCGCCCCGGCCTGCAGCGCGGCGACGATCAGGCCGGTCGCCCGCCGGGTGCGGGCGGCGGCGTCGGCCTGCCCGCGCGAGCGGGAGTGGATGAGCGCCACCTGCAGCGGCAGCCACGCGGCGTAGACGCCCTGCACCGCCCAGGCGGCGAGGAAGACGCCGAAGTCCTGCGCCACGGCGAGCACGCCGGTGGCCGCGGTGACGAGGGCCGCCGACAGCAGCAGCATCCGGCGGTGGCCGTACAGGTCGCCGAGCTTGGCCAGCACCGGCACCGCGATCGCCGACAGCATGAGCTGCGCGGCCTCGAGCCAGTTCACGTCGGCGTCGTGGACGTCGAGGTGACGGGCGACGTCGGTCAGCAGCGGGACGTAGTAGCCCTGCAGCACGCCGCTGGTGAACTCGACGAAGACGAGCCAGCCGACCAGCCCGCCCCCGAGCCCGGCGATGCGGCCGGTGCGCCGCGCGGTGTCGGTCCTGGTCATGAGCCGGCCACGCCCTGCCTCCCGTCCGGACCGCCCGGGGCGGGCGTCCGGTACCGCACCGTACGGACCGGCGGGCTCCTACGGGAGGGGGCGCACGGGATCGCGCCACACCGGGCAGGACATGCAGCGCGGGCCGCCCCGGCCGCTGCCCAGCTCCGACCCCGCGATCCGCACCACCTCGATGCCGGCCGCCTCCAGCGCGGCGTTGGTGACCGTGTTGCGCTCGTAGGCCACGGCCAGCCGCGGCGCGAGCGCCAGGGTGTTGTTGCCGTCGTCCCACTGCTCCCGCTCGGCGGTGACCGGGTCGAGGCCGGTGTCGATCACCCGCAGCCGGTCGATGCCCATGGCCTCCGCCGCGGCGACGACGAACGGCCGCGGTCCGCGCACCACGAGGTCGGTGGTGTCGTCGTCGTCCGGCGTCTCCTCCGCGGTGACCGTCCAGGCCACCAGCGAGTCGGCGACGGCGGGGTACATGACCATCGCGTCGACGTCGACCATCGTGGCGATGGTGTCCAGGTGCATCGTCGCGCGCTCCTGGGCGATCGGGACGACGAGCACGGTGTGCGCCAGGCCGCGGGCGAACACCCGGCGGGCCAGCCGCTCGGCGCCGCCCGGCGTCGTCCGCTCGCCCACGCCGACGGCGAGCACGCCCGGGGCGAGCAGCAGCACGTCGCCGCCCTCGAGGTGCTCCAGCGAGGCGTCGTAGAGCTGTCCGGTGCCGGCGAAGCGCGGGTGGTGGGTGGCGATGGCCCGGGTGATCGAGCTCTCCCGGTGCCGCGCGGGCATCGCCAGCGAGGTGATGGCCACCTGGTCGCCCACCCACACCGACGAGTCGCGGGTGAACAGCAGGTTGGGCAGCGGCGGGACGACGAAGTCCGCGCGGTCCATGAGCTCGTAGGCCAGGCCGCGGCCGCCGCGCAGCTCGTCGTGGGCGAGGCCGGCCATCAGCGTGGCGGCGAGGTCGTCGGGCGCGAGGCCGGCGAGGTGGGCGGTGGTGGCCCGCTTCAGGGTGGCGCCCAGGCGTGGGTCGTCGACGGCGGCCGCGACCAGCTCCTCGCGCGCGGCGGGCACCTCCAGCACCTCCGCCAGCAGGCGACCCAGGTAGAGCACCTCGACGCCGCGGCCGGTGAGCGCCGCGGCGAAGGCGTCGTGCTCCTCCTGCGCGCGGGCCACCCACGGCACGCCGTCGAAGAGCAGCTGGTCGTTGTTGCGCGGGGTCAGCCGGCGCAGCTCGGCGCCCGGCCGGTGCAGGACGACGGTGCGCAGCGGGCCCACCTCGCTGGTCGCGCCGAGGGACGGGGAGGCTCCGGAGGTCACGGGGGGAGAGGCTGGCACAGTGGCCGGGCGGTCGCAGCACACCGTCGTCCCCGACCGCTCCGAGGAGGCACCGCGTGGACCTGTTCGACCTCACCGGGAAGGTCGCCGTCGTCACCGGCGGCACCCGCGGCATCGGCCTGATGATGGCCCGCGGCTTGCTGCAGGCGGGAGCGTCGGTCTACGTCAGCTCCCGCAAGCCCGACGCCGGGGAGCAGGCGGTGGCCGAGCTGTCGCCGTTCGGCCGGGTGGAGTCGATCCCCGCCGACATCAGCACCGAGGCCGAGTGCGTCCGGCTGGCCGAGGAGGTCGGCCGCCGCGAGGAGCGGGTGCACGTGCTGGTCAACAACGCCGGCGCCACCTGGGGCGAGCCGCTGGAGACCTTCCCCGCCTCGGCGTGGGACAAGGTCCTCGACCTCAACGTCAAGGCGCCGTTCTTCCTCACGCGGGCGATGCTCCCGCTGCTGGAGGCCGCGGCCACCGACGACGACCCGGCCCGCGTGGTCAACGTCGGCAGCATCGACGGGCTGCACGTGCCGGTCCTGCCGACCTACTCGTACTCGTCCAGCAAGGCCGCGGTGCACCAGCTCACCCGGCACCTGGCCAAGGAGCTCGGGCCGCGGCGGATCACCGTCAACGCCGTCGCCCCGGGGCCGTTCGAGTCGAAGATGATGGCCGCCACCCTGGCCGCCCGTGGCGACGAGATCGCCGCCAGCTCGCCGCTGGGCCGGATCGGGCGGCCCGACGACATGGCCGGCGTCGTCGTCTACCTGGCCAGCCGGGCCGGGGCGTACGTGACCGGCGCGGTCATCCCCGTCGACGGCGGCCGCGCGACCACCCTCTAGGCGGGGCGCTCGCGCGCCCGTTCCTCCCGGGCCGCGCGGGGCAGCGGGGCGGCCGGCCGGTCGGTGCGCCGGCGCCGCGGCGGCCGGCGGGCCTCCTCCGCGGGCACCCGCTCGAGGTGGGACTCCGCCAGTGCCACCTGGTGCGGCGAGCCGACCTTGCGGCCCTGCTCGCGGGCGCCGGTCCACCAGTCGCGCGCGGCCACGGTGTCGCCGGTCTGCTCGGCGATCCGGCCGAGCAGCTCGTCGTAGGCGCCGAGGCTGAACGCCGGCGTCCCGAGGACCGCCTGCCGGCCGCGGAAGGGCAGCAGCGCGACGGTGGCCATGGTGATCTCGGCCTCGTCGCCCAGGTGCAGCGCCGCCTCGGCCTGCAGCAGCGTGGCGACGTCGCTGGCCCAGTCGCGGATCTGGGTGCGGCCCCAGCGGGCGCGCAACCGCCGGGCCTCGGCCAGGTCACCGGACTCCGCGGCGGCCACCACGGCCATCAGCTGCAGCAGCGGGTTGCCCTCGTCGCCGGTCTCCACGAGCAGGCCGATGGCCTCGGGCAGCCGGCCGTCGCCGCGGCGCAGCGCGAACTGGTGCGCGGCGTAGGCGTGCCGCGAGTGCGGCGTGACCCGGCGGTAGAGCTCGTGCGCCTCGGTGGTCAGCTCCTCGGCGCGCGCGGCGTCGCCGGCGAGCCAGGAGGCGCCGGCCTGCTGCCACAGCACGTGCGGGCGCACCTCGGGTCCCGACAGCGAGAACGCCAGCCGCCGCCCGGCCTCCATGTCGGCCTCGAAGCCCGCGCGGTCGGTGAGGTGCAGCCGGATCGCCGCGCGGTGCAGCCGGGCGTAGAACTCGGTGCGCCGCGGCAGCCCGCGCCCGGCCAGGGCCAGCGCCTCGTCGGTGGCGGCCAGCCGCAGCTCGGCGGCGCCGGGCCGGCCCCACACCGCGAGCGAGTAGTTGTTCAGCGTCCGGCCCAGCAGCTCCGGGTCGCCCACCCCGCGGGCCAGCGCCACCGCCCGCTCCGCGTACCGCACGCCGCGCTGCAGGTCCTCGCTGAAGGCCAGCTCCACGCCGAGGGTGCCGAGCAGGCGGGCGGTCAGCCGGTCGCGCTCGGCGTCGGTGGCCTCCGGCGCGATCTGGTCGGAGTGCTCGAGCAGGTCCTCCAGCAGCGCCACCATCTCGCCGTCGACCACGCCGTGCGGGCGCCAGTTCCACAGCGTGACCTCGCCCCAGACGGCGGCCGACTCGAGCATGCAGCGCCGGTCGCCGAGCTCGCGGGCCAGCGCCAGCGCCTCGCCCACCACCTCGTGGGCCTCGGTGCGCTGGCCGCTGCGCAGCAGGTCGTTGCCGAGCGCGGTGAGCAGGTCGTGCCGGGTGCGGGTGGCGTCGGGCGCCGACGGGTCGAGCAGCCGCAGTGCCCGGCGGGTGTGCAGCGCGGCCTCGCCGTCGGCCAGCCGGGCGCGCGCGACCCCGGCCGCGACCGACGACCACCGCAGCCCGGGCGCGGCGCCGACGACCGGCGCGGCCTCGACGAAGTGGTGCGCCAGCCGCTCGGCCAGCGCGTCGTCGGCCCGCCCGCCGGGCGCCCGCTTCTCCAGGGCCGCGCCGAGCCGGGCGTGCAGCTGGGCCCGGCGCAGCGCCGGCAGGTCGTCGGCGAGCACCTCCTGCACCAGCGCGTGGGTGAACCGCCAGCTCCACGGGGCCGACCCCTCGCCGACCAGGCCGACGGCGGCCGCGGCGTCCATGGCGGCGAGCGCGGCCTCGGCGTCCTCCCCGGC
Organism: Geodermatophilus sp. SYSU D01119; assembly: GCF_054049975.1. NCBI lineage: Bacteria > Bacillati > Actinomycetota > Actinomycetes > Geodermatophilales > Geodermatophilaceae > Geodermatophilus > Geodermatophilus sp. SYSU D01119. Next base: position 57,953 of record NZ_JBJGYL010000023.1, read on the forward strand.
GGCGCGCAGCAGGTCGAGGGTCACCTCCCGCCCGGCGACGGCGGCCAGCTCCAGCACCGGCCGGGCGCCCGCGGGCAGCCGGGAGAGCCGGGTGCGCAGCACCTCGACCACCGACGGCGGCACGGGCACGCGGGCCAGCGACAGGTCGCGGGCGCCGCGCATCCACCGGGTCAGCTCGACGACGAAGAACGGGTTCCCGGCGGTGCGGTCGTGCACGGTGGCGGCCAGCCGGGCGTCGCCGGCGCGGCCGAGCTGGGCGGTGAGCAGCGAGGCGACGTCGTCGGGGGCCAGGCCGCTGAGCTCGAGGGTGGTGGCGGCGGGCTCCCGGGCCAGCCGGGCCAGGCAGTCGGTGACCGCCTCGGGCAGGTCCTCCCCGACGCTGCGCACCGTCACCACGACCAGCAGCGGCACCCGCGGCAGGTGGCGGGCGAGCAGGCCGAGCAGCTGCACCGAGGTGGCGTCGGCGCCCTGCAGGTCGTCGAGGACGACGAGCACCGGCCGGGCCGCGGCGGCCGCCGCGAGCCGCGCGCGCAGCGCCTGGAACAGCCGGAACCGGGCGGCGTCGGCGTCGTCGTCGCCGTCGGTGGGGTCCGGCGGCTGCTGGCCGAGCTGCTCCAGCACCTGGGTCCACGGCCACAGCGGCGGCGCGCCGGCGTCGTCGGCGCAGCGGCTCTCGGCCACCGCCCACCCGGCGGCCCGGCTCATCGCGGCGACCGCCTCGGCCAGCCGGGTCTTGCCGATCCCGGCCTCGCCGCCGAGCACGACGACGGCGGGGCGCCCGCCGGCGGCGGACTCGGCGACCGCGCGCAGCCGGCCCAGCTCCGCCTGCCGGCCGACCAGCCCGTCGTCGGCCGGGGCGGACAGCGGGGCCGGCGCGGGCGGCGGCGGGGGCACCACGGTGAGCGCGGGCCGGGCGCGGCGGGCGAGGGCCGGGTCCTGCCGCAGCACCGCCCGCTCGAGCTCGCGCAGCTCGGGGCCGGGGTCGATGCCCAGCTCCTCGCGCAGCAGCTCGGTGCAGCGGCGCAGCGCGTCGAGGGCGTCGGCCTGCCGGTCGGCGGCGTAGAGGGCGGTGACCAGCCGGGCCCACAGCCGCTCGCGCAGCGGGTGCTCGGCCACCAGGCGCTCGAGGTCGCTGACGGCGGCGTCGGCGCGGCCGGCGGCGAGCAGGGCGTCGCAGCGGCGCTCCCGGGCGCGGACGTGCAGCTCGGCCAGCCGGTGCCGGTCGGCGGCGCCCGGGCCCTCGCCGAGCTCGGGCAGGGGCTCGCCGCGCCAGAGGTCCAGCGCCCGCTCGAGCGCGGCGACGGCGGCGGCCGGGTCGGTGTCGGCGGCGCGGTCGCCCTCCTCGACCAGCCGGGCGAAGCGCAGGCTGTCGAGGTCCTCGGGGCCGACCTCGATCCGGTAGCCCGGCGCGCGGGTGACCAGCACCTTCGCCGGCTCGCGCGGGCCGCGCTCGGGCTCGAGCACCCGCCGCAGGTGGGAGACGTAGGCCTGCAGGGTGCCGGTGACCGTGGGCGGCGGCTGCTCGCCCCACAGCGTCTCGACGATGCGGTCGACGGACACCACCCGGCCGGCCTCGGCGAGCAGCAGGGCGAGCAGCGCGCGGGGCTTGGCGCCGCCGACGTCGACCGGCCGCCCGTCGGGACCGGTGACCTCGAGGGGGCCGAGGACGCGGTACCGCACGACGCGGGATCGTCCCAGGTTCGGAGCCGGAGCGGGAGGGGTCCGCTCCTCTCAAGTCGCGCGCAAGTGGCGGTCAAGGCCGCGTCGCCAGGGTCGCTCCCGACCCGACTCCCACTGCTCCGGACACCCGAGGAACCCGCCATGACCCTGCCCGAGGTCGCCTCCCGCCCGCTCCCGCCGCCTCCCGCCGTCGACGACCTCCGCCTGGAGGTGCGCGGCCCCGTCCTCGCCGCCGGCGACGACGGGCTGGCCGAGGAGGTGGCCACCTGGAACACCGCCGTCACGCACACCCCCGCGGTGGCCGTCGGGGCGGTGTGCGCCGCCGACGTCGTGGCCGCCGTCCGGTTCGCCACCGCGCAGGGCCTGCCGGTCGCCGTCCAGGCCACCGGCCACGGCCCGGTCCGCAACGCCGACGGCGCGGTGCTGGTGACCACCTCGCGCATGCAGGGCGTGCGGATCGACCCCGAGCGGCGGACCGCCCGCGTGGAGGCCGGCGTCAAGTGGGCCACCGTGCTCGCCGCGGCCGCGCCGCACGGCCTGGTGGGGCTGTGCGGCTCGTCGTCGGACGTCGGCGTCGTCGGCTACACCCTCGGCGGCGGCGTCGGCCCGCTCGGCCGCCGCTTCGGCGCCGCCGCCGACTCCGTGCTGGAGATCGAGATGGTCACCGCCGGCGGCGAGCTGCGCACGGTCACCGCCGAGTCCGATCCCGAGCTGTTCTGGGCCGTGCGGGGCGGCAAGGGCAGCTTCGGCATCGTGACCGCGCTGGAGTTCCGGCTGTACGCGGTACCGGCGCTCGTCGGCGGCGGCCTGTTCTTCGCCGGCCGCGACGCCGCCTCGGTCCTGCACGCCTTCCGCACCTGGGCGCCGACCCTCCCGGAGGAGGCGAGCACGTCGGTGGCCGTGCTGCGGCTGCCCCCGCTGGAGTTCCTGCCGCCGCCGCTGCGCGGCCAGACCGTCGTCCACCTGCGTTTCCTCTACGCCGGTGACGACCCCGCGGCCGCCGCGGCGCTCGTCGAGCCCATGCGCGGCACCGGCGAGGTCCTGCTCGGCGGCATCGAGCCGCTGCCGCCGACCGCGCTCGACGCCGTCCACATGGACCCGACCGACCCGATGCCCGGCTGGGAGAAGGGGATGCTGCTGGCCGACCTGACCGAGGAGACGGTCGACGCGCTGCTCACCGCGGCGGGCCCGCAGGTCGAGGTGCCGCTGGCGATGGTGGAGGTGCGCCAGCTCGGCGGGGCGCTCGGCCGGCCGGCCGAGGTGCCGAACGCGGTGTCCGGGCGCGACGCGCCGTGGTCGGTGTTCGTGATCGGCCCGATGGTGCCGGGGCTGACCGAGGTGGTGCCGATGGTCGGCCGGGGCGTGCTGGGCGCGCTCGCGCCGTGGGCGGCGCCCGGCTCGCTGCTCAACTTCCTCGGCGACGTCGACGGGCCGGCCGGCGTGCTGGCGGCCTGGGACGCGGCGACGGGGGAGCGGCTGCTGGCGGTCAAGCGCGCGGTCGACCCGGGGGACGTCTTCTCCGGGGGGCACGCTCTGCGCGGGAGCTCCGGTGCCTGAGCGCTCGCCCCGGCTGCCCCGGTCCCTGCGCCGCCGCGGCGGGATCCCGCCGTCGGTGCCGCCGCCGGACTGGACCCCGCCCGCGTGATCAGCTGACCTGGTCGTGCTGCGTCCTGGCTCACCTCCGGCGGTGAGCCAGGACGCGCTGCGCTGAGCCCGGCTGATCGTGCGGGGTCAGTCCGGCAGCAGGACGCCGGGGTTGCAGACGCCGCGCGGGTCCAGCCGCTGCTTGACCGCGCGCAGCACGTCGACGCCGAGGGCGCCGACCTCCCGCTCCAGCCAGGGGCGGTGGTCGGCCCCGACGGCGTGGTGGTGGGTGAGCGTGCCGCCGGCGGCGAGCAGAGCGTCGGTGGCCGCCCGCTTGGCTCCGAGCCACTGCTGCAGGGGCAGGTCGTCGTCGCGGTCGGCGAGCACGGTGACGTAGAGGGACGCGCCGGTGGCGTAACCGTGCGAGACGTGGCTCATGACCAGCGGCTGCCGCCCCGGCGTGCCGAGGGAGTCGCGCAGCGCGCGCCGGACGGCGTCGTACACCGCGGGCAGCGCGCTCCAGGTGGCCGCCGTCTCCAGCGTCTCCACCAGCAGGCCGGCGTCCATGAGCCGGTCGCGCAGGTAGGGCGCGGCGAAGCGGTGCCGGCGCCACGACTCGCCGACCCGCCGGCCCACGCGCGCCGCGCCGTGCTCGCGCAGCACCCCGACCGCCGCCCGCCGGCGGGCGCGCACCAGCGGCGGCAGCCCCTCCCAGCCGACGACGAGCAGGCACCCGCCGGCCCGGCCGCGCGCCCGCAGGGCACCGCGCAGCAGCCGCGCCCCGGCGCCGCCGGCGTTGAGCAGGTTGGCCTGGGTCTCGTCGGGGTCGGACAGCCGGACGACGTCGGGCAGCAGGTCGTGGCGCGCGAGCCGCTGCAGCCCGGCCAGCCCGTCCCCCCAGGTGCGGAACGACCAGCCCTCGTAGACGGCGGTCCGCGGGCGGGGCCGCACCCGCAGCCGCACCTCGGTGATCACGCCGAGCGCGCCCTCCGAGCCGAGCGCGAGGCCCAGCAGGTCCGGCCCGGCGGCCGACGCCGGCGGGTGCCCGAGCTCGAGGACGCCCGACGGCGTGGCGAGGGTCAGCCCGGCCACGAGGTCGTCGAAGCGGCCGACGCCGGTGGACGCCTGCCCGGCCGAGCGGGTGGCCGCGTAGCCGCCGACCGTGGCGAACTCGAAGCTCTGCGGCAGGTGGCCGAGCGTCAGCCCGTGCCCCGCGAGCGCCTCCTCCAGCGCGGGCCCGCGCATCCCCGGGCCGACGGTGACCAGCGAGGACGCCACGTCGACGTCGGACACCGACGCCATGCGGGAGAGGTCGACCGACAGCGACGGGCGGTCGTCGGGGTCGACGCCGGCCAGCCCGCCGACCACGCTCGTGCCGCCGCCGAAGGGCACCACGACGACGTCGCGCTCGCTGCACAGCGCCAGCAGCGCCGCGGTCTCGGCGGTGCTCCCGGGCAGCACGACGGCGTCGGGGGCGTCGGAGGCGTCGCCCGCGCGGCGGCGCACCAGGTCGAGGTAGCTCTTGCCGCCCGCGCGGCGCAGCCGCGACTCGCGGTCGGTGCGCACGTGCTCCTCGCCGAGCAGGGCGACGAGCGCGGCGTGCACGTCGTCGGGCAGCCGGGAGGGCGCCAGCCGGATCTCGCCGACGGCGACCGGCGGGGTGGCGCGCGGCGTCCAGCCGAGCTCCCGGGCCAGGTGCCGGCGGGCCGCCTTCGGCAGCGGCAGCTCCGGGTCGCGGGTGAGCTCCAGGCCGCCCCCGGTCTCCTCCGTCCCCTCCGGCCCCTCGACGGCCTCGGCCACGGTGGCCACGCGGGAGCTGCCGGGCCCCCATCCTTGGACGGTCAGTTCCGGCTGCTCGGGCACGGCTACAGTCTGCCGGTGCTCCGCCCGGGACCCCGCACGTGACCGGCCCCGTCCCCTCCGGTCCCGACCTCACCCCGGCCCGCCGCGCGGCCGACCTCGAGGCGCTGACCAGCACCGACGTCGACGTGGTGGTCGTCGGCGGGGGAGTGACCGGCGCCGGCGTGGCCCTCGACGCGGCCGCGCGCGGCCTGTCGGTGGCGCTGCTGGAGCGGGCCGACCTCGCCGCGGGCACCAGCCGCTGGTCGAGCAAATTGGTGCACGGCGGGCTGCGCTACCTGGCGCACGGCGAGATCGGGCTGGCCCGGGAGAGCGCCCGCGAGCGCGCCGTCCTCATGCGCACCACCGCGCCGCACCTGGTCCGGGCGCTGCCGTTCCTCGTGCCCGACGCGGCCGGCCGTGACGTGAGCGCCGTCGGGGCGCTCGGCGGGCGGCTCGGTGACGCGGTGCGCCGATCGGTGCGGGGCGGCCCGCGGTCGCTGCCCGGGACCCGGCGGGTGGGCCCGGCCGAGGTCGCGCGGCTGACGCCCGCCGTCGTGCCCGGCAGCGGCGGCGCCGTCTTCTGGGACGGGCAGCTGTCCGACGACGCCCGCCTGGTCGTGGCGCTGGCCCGCACGGCCGCCGGGCACGGCGCGCGGGTGCTCACCGGCGCGCGGGTCACCGGCGTCGACGGGCGGGAGGTGTCCGCCGTCGTCGACGGGACGCCGGTGACGCTGCGGGCGGGTGCCGTCGTCAACGCCACAGGGGTGTGGGCGCAGGCGCTCGCGCCGGGGATCCGGCTGGCGCCCTCGCGCGGCTCGCACCTGGTGGTCCGGGCCGGCCGGCTCGGCGACCCGCTCGCCGCGCTCACCGTGCCGCTGCCGGGGTCGCGGTCCCGGTACGTGTTCGCGCTGCCGCAGCCCGGCGGGCTGGTGTACCTCGGGCTCACCGACGAGCCGGTCGACGGGCCGGTCCCCGACGACGACCCGCAGCCGTCGGACGCCGAGGTCGACCAGCTGCTCGGCACGGTGAACCGGGTGCTCGTGGTGCCGCTGACCCGCGACGACGTCGTCGGGGCCTACGCGGGGCTGCGGCCGCTGGTGCTGCCGGAGTCGGCCGGTGCCGGGCCCGGCGACGCCACCGCCGACCTCTCCCGCCGGCACCTGCTGCGGTGGGACGGACCGGTCCTCTCCCTGGTCGGGGGGAAGCTCACCACCTACCGGGCGATGGCCGAGGAGGCCGGCGACGCCGTCGTCGAGCGGCTGGGCCGGGGTGCCCGCCGCTCGCCGACCGCGCGGCTGCCGCTGGTGGGCGCCGCGTCGCCCGCCGAGCTGGCGCGGGTGGCCGCGCCGCCGCGGCTGGTGGCCCGCTACGGGACCGAGGCCCCGCGGGTGGCCGCGCTCGGCGCCGGGCCGGTGGCCGAGGGCCGGCCGGAGACGGTGGGGGAGCTGCGCTTCGGGGCGCTGGCCGAGGGGGCGCGGACGGTCGCCGACCTGCTCGACCGCCGGGTGCGCCTGGGCCTGGTGCCGGCCGACCGCGAGCGCGCCGTCGCGGCCGCGGAGGACGCCCTGTCCCACTGACTGGGAAGGCTGTTTCGCACAGTGGGACGGCGCGAGCAGGATGGTCACCGTGGACACCTACACGCACGGCCACGCCGAGTCCGTCCTGCAGTCGCACCGCTGGCGCACCGCGGAGAACTCCGCCGCGTACCTGCTCCCGCACCTGCGTCCCGGCCTCGACCTGCTCGACGTCGGGTGCGGGCCGGGCACGATCACCGTCGACCTCGCCCGCCGGGTGGCGCCGGGCCGGGTGCTGGGCCTGGACGTGTCGGCCGACCCGCTGGACGAGGCGCGGGCGCTCGCGGCCCGGGAGGGCGTGGCGGTGACCTTCGCCGTCGGCGACGTGTACGCCCTCGACCTGCCCGACGACTCGGTCGACGTCGTGCACGCCCACCAGGTGCTCCAGCACCTCACCGATCCGGTGGCGGCGCTGCGCGAGATGGCGCGGGTGTGCCGGCCCGGCGGGCTGCTGGCGGTCCGCGACGTCGACTACGCCGCCACCACCTGGTTCCCGGCCGACCCCGGCCTCGACCGCTGGCTGGAGCTCTACGGCCGCGTGGCGCGCGCCAACGACGCCGAGCCCGACGCCGGCCGGCGGCTGGTGGCCTGGGCCCACGCGGCGGGCCTGCGCGACGTCACCGCCTCGACCGGCGCCTGGTGCTACGCGTCGGCGGCCGAGCGGGAGTGGTGGGGGCGGTCCTGGGCGGGCCGCGCGACGGCGTCGGCGTTCGCGGAGCAGGCCCTGTCCTACGGCCTGGCCACGCGGGACGAGCTCGAGGAGCTCGCCGCCGCGTGGCTGCGCTGGGCCGCGGCGGACGACGGCTGGCTCGGCATGCTGCACGGCGAGCTGCTCGTCCGCGCCTAGGTCCGCGAGATCTGCACACTCGTGGTCCCCCGGGGCGGGAAGGCCCCGAGTGTGCAGATCTCGCGCGGGCGGGTCAGCCCCGGCGGGTGGCGTTGGCCTGGACGGCGGTGCTCACCCACTGCGCCAGGCCCGGAGCCCGCCGCTCGTAGTGGGCGGTGAACCGCTCGTCCTCCACGTACATCCGGCCGATGCCGGCGTGCATCTCCGGCGGGCAGTCGTAGAAGTTGCGGCTGATCTGCTGGCGCGCCTCCTCGGCCAGGTCCATCGCCTGGTCCGAGTCGGGCGCGACCCCCGCCCGCAGGGCCGCGGCCATCCGCTCCTCGACGTCCTCGCCCTCTGCCTTGATGCGCACCCAGTCGTCCTTCGAGTACGCGGCCGTCCTCCGCCGGGACTGGGCCCACGCGTCGGTCTCGCCCCAGCGCTCCTCGGCCTCGCGCTCGTACTCCTCCGGCAGCCAGTCGCCGAACAGCTCGAACCGCTCCTCCGGGGTCAGCGAGATCCCCATGTTCATCGCCTCCATCTCCTTCTCGACGGCCGCCACCATCGCCCGCGTCCGCTCCAGCCGGTCCCGCAGCAGCCGGTGCTGCCGGCGCAGGTGCTCGGCGGGGTCGGCGGACGGGTCGTCGAGCAGTGCCGCGACCTCCTCGAGGGGGAACCCGAGCTCGCGGTAGAGCAGCACCTGGTGCAGCCGGTCCAGGTCCGCCGCCGAGTAGCGGCGGTAGCCGGCCGCGGTGCGGCCCGACGGCGACAGCAGGCCGATCCGGTCGTAGTGGTGCAGCGTGCGCACCGTGACGCCGGCCAGCGCGGCCACCTCTCCCACGTTCACGCGGGTCCCTCCTCCCTGACGACGACGAGTGCACAGCCTGACGTCGCGTCAGGGTCAAGCGCGATCGTCGCGTCGGGTCGAGCGCGATCGTCGCGTCGGGTCGAGCGCGATCGTCGCGTCGGGTCGAGCGCGATCCCCGGACGGCGGGGGAGCGGCGGCTGGGCGAGGATGCCGGGGTGGCCGCTGAGGACGTCTCCCCCGAGGACCCCTTCCCCCGGCAGCGGGTGACCGTCCGCGGCACGGAGATGGCCTACGTGGACGTCGGCGAGGGCGGGGCGGGCGGGGATGCCATCGTCTTCCTGCACGGCAACCCGACGTCGTCCTACCTGTGGCGCAACGTCATCCCGCACGTGCGGCACCTCGGCCGGTGCATCGCGCCGGACCTGGTCGGCATGGGGGAGTCGGGCAAGCTCCCGGACCCGCGGCGCGGCACCTACTCCTTCGCCACCCACGCGCAGCACCTCGCGGAGTTCCTCGACGCCGTCGGCGTGCACCGGCGGGTCACCTTCGTGCTGCACGACTGGGGCTCGGCGCTGGGTTTCGACTGGGCCCGCCGGCACCCCGAGCAGGTGCGCGGGCTGGCCTTCACCGAGGCGATCGTCAGCCCGCTGACCTGGGCGGACTGGCCGGCCGACGCGCGCGGCATCTTCCGCGCCATGCGCGGCGACGACGGCGAGACCGTCGTGCTCGACAAGAACGTCTTCGTCGAGCGGATCCTGCCGGCCTCCACGCTGCGCGGCCTGAGCCCGGAGGCGCACGAGCGCTACCGGGCGCCCTTCCGCGAGCGCGAGGACCGCTGGCCCACCCTCGAGTGGCCCCGGCAGATCCCGCTGGAGAACGTGCCGCCGCTGGTCCGCGACGTCGTCGCGCAGTACGGGGTGTGGCTGCGCGGCAGCGCCGTCCCCAAGCTGTTCCTGAACGCCGAGCCGGGCTCCATCCTCGTCGGCCGGCAGCGCGCGCTGGTCCGCAAGTGGCCCTCGGTCACCGAGGTGACCGTGCCGGGCGCGCACTTCGTGCCCGAGGACTCCCCGCACGCCATCGGGCGGGCCCTGGCCGACTGGATCCCGACCCTGCCCTGAGCCGGGTCGCCCGCTCTTCCCGCACCGTTCACCGGGAGCGGGCCGCGCCGTCGACCTGCGCTCTCCCTGCGCCGCCCACGCTGGCGGCGTGCGCGTGGCAGTGGTCACCGAGTCCTTCCTCCCGCAGGTCAACGGCGTCACCAACAGCGTCCTGCGCGTCTGCGAGCAGATGCGGCGGCACGGCGCACAGGTGCTCGTCGTCGCGCCCGGGCCCGGTCCGGAGGAGTACGCCGGCGCGGCCGTCGTCCGGTCCCCGTCGGTCGCGCTCCCGCGCTACGCGGGCTTCCGCGTCGGGCGCCCGTGGCCGGGGCTCGGGCGGGTGCTGCGCGATTTCCGCCCCGACGTCGTCCACCTCGCGAGCCCGGCCGCGCTCGGCGCGTCGGCCGCGCGGGTGGCCCGCCGCCTCGACGTCCCGGTCGTGGCCGTCCACCAGACCGACCTGGTCGGCTTCGCCGCCCGCTACGGCCTGCCCGGGGTCGGCCGGGCGGTGTGGGCGGGCCTGCGGCCGGTGTACGCCGGGGCCGCGGCGACCCTGGTCCCCAGCCGGCCGGTGGCCGAGGAGCTGCGCGCCCGCGGGGTGCCGCGGGTGCGGCTGTGGGCCCGCGGCGTCGACTCCGCCGCCTTCTCGCCCGCGCACCGTGACCCCGCGCTGCGCGCCCGCCTGGCGCCCGGCGGCGAGGTCGTCGTCGGCTACGTGGGCCGGCTGGCCGCCGAGAAGGAGCTGCACCTGCTGGCGGGCCTCGACCGGATGCCCGGCGTCCGGCTCGTCCTCGTGGGCGACGGCCCGCAGCGCGAGCGGCTGGAGCGGGCGCTGCCCGGCGCGGTGTTCGCGGGGTTCCGCGGCGGCGCGGAGCTCGGCGCCTGGCTCGCCTCGCTCGACGTCTTCGTCCACCCCGGCTCGTCGGAGACCTTCTGCCAGGCGGCGCAGGAGGCGCTGGCCAGCGGCGTCCCGGTGGTCGCCCCGGCCGCCGGCGGGCCGCTCGACGTCGTCACCGCCGGGCGGACCGGCCTGTTCTTCACCCCCGGCTCCGCGGCCGACCTGCGCGCCCGGGTGGCCCGGCTGGTGGCCGAGCCGGAGACCCGCGCCTGGATGGCCCGCGCCGCGCGGGCGAGCGTCCGGGGGCGCACCTGGGACGCCCTCGGCGACCAGCTGCTCGGCCACTACACCGACGCCCTCGCCGGCCGCTCCGCCGCGCCCGCCGCCCCGGAGCGCGTCGCGTGAGCCGCATCGTGCAGGTGGCCAACTTCGTCACCCCCACCTCCGGCGGCCTGCGCACGGCGCTGGCCTCCCTCGCCGCCGGGTACGCCGCCGCCGGACACGAGGTGGTGCAGGTGGTCCCCGGCCCGCGCGCGGCGGCCGAGGACACCCCTTGGGGACGCCGGGCGCAGCTGCCAGGCGTCCCGGTCCCCGGCACCGGCTACCGGCTGCTGCGCCCGGCGCCGGTGCTGGCGGCGCTGGCGGACCTGGCGCCCGACCGCGTCGAGCTGCACGACCGCACCACCCTGCGCGGGGTGGCGGGCTGGTCCCGCGACCGCGGGGTACCGGCGCTGGTGGTCAGCCACGAGCGGCTCGACCGGTGGCTGCGGCAGTGGCTACCCGCGGCGCCGGGCGTCCCGCGGGCCGCCGACCGGCTCGCCGACCGCGCCAACGCCGCGCTGGCCGCCGCGGGCCGGGTCGTCTGCACCACCGACTGGGCGGCCGAGGAGTACCGCCGGGTGGGGTCGCCGGTGACCGTGGTGCCGCTCGGCGTGGATCTCGCCACCTTCACGCCCGCCCGCGCCGACGCCGGCCTCCGGCGTGACGGCGAGGTGCTGCTGGTCTCCGCCACCCGCCTGTCGCGGGAGAAGCGCCCCGACCTCGCCGTCGCGGCGACCGCGGAGCTCGCCCGCCGCGGGGTGCCGGTGCGGCTGCTGGTCGCCGGCGACGGCCCGGCCCGCGCCGCGCTGGCCCGCCGCGCCGCCGGCCTGCCGGTGACGCTCCTCGGGCACGTCCCGGGCCGGGCCGCCCTGGCCGGGCTGCTCGGCGCCGCCGACGTCGTGCTCGCGCCCGGCCCGGTGGAGACCTTCGGCCTCGCCGCGCTGGAGGCGCTGGCCTGCGGCACGCCGGTGGTGGTGTCGGCGGACTCGGCCCTGCCGTCGGTGGCCGGGCCGGCCGGGGTGGCCGCCGCCGGCACCGCGGCCGGGCTGGCCGACGCGGTGGAGGCGCTGCTCGCGGTGGACCCGGGCGTGCGCCGCGAACGGGCTCGGCGGCGCGCCGAGCGGTTCCCGTGGACGGCGACGGTCGCGGGGTTCCTCGCCGCGCACGGCCTGGCGGCGCGCGAGCGGGCGGCGCGGGAGCGGGCGGCGTGAGGATCGCGGCGCTCGGCGACAGCACGAGCTGCGGGGAAGGCGTGGGCGTGCGCGTGCCGGCCGCCCGCACCTGGCCGTCGGTGCTCGCCGCCGCCGTCCCGGGCGCCCGGCTGACCCTGCTGGCCCGGGCCGGCGCGCGCGTCCGCGACGTGCGGGCCGGCCAGCTGACCGCCGCCGTCGCCGGGGCGCCCGACGTGGCCACCGTGCTGGCCGGGCTCAACGACGTCCCGCGGTCCGACCTCGACCCGGCCGCGCTCGCCGACGACCTCGCCGCCGTCGTGTCCGGGCTGCGCGCCGCGGGGGCCGTCGTCGTCCTGGGCCGGCTGCACGACCCCGGCCGGGTGCTGCCGCTGCCGGCGGGGGTGCGGGCCGCCGTCCGCGGGCGGGTGGCGGCGGTCAACGCCGCGGTCGACGCCGCCGCGGCCGACCCCGGCGTGCTGGTGCTGGACCTCGCGGCCGTGCCGTCCGTGGCCGACCGCCGGGCCTGGGACGTCGACCGGCTGCACCCCACCGCCGCGCTGCACGCGCGCATCGCCGCGGCCGCGGGCGCGCTGCTCACCGCGGCCGGCCTGCCGGTCCCCGTGCCACCCCCGCCGCCGCTGCCGCCCGCGCCCGGTCCGGCGCGCGAGCTCGCCTGGGCGGTCCGGCACGGGCTGCCCTGGGTGGCCGCGCACCTGTCCGGCCTGGTGGCCGCCGCCCGCGAGATGGGCGCGGCACCGCCCGTCGGGTTCGTTCAAGACGGCGACGGCGCGCCCGGCGCAGGGTCGGGGGCATGGCGATCACCGACGGCCGCCCGGACGGCTACACGACCCTGACCCCCTTCCTCGTCTGCTCGCCGGCGTCCGAGGCGATCCGGTTCTACGGAGCGGTCTTCGGCGCGACGCTGGTGAGCCGGATGGACGGCCCGGACGGCACGGTCGCCCACGCGGAGCTGCAGTTCCCGGCCGGGCGGCTGCAGCTCGGCGACCCGAGCCCGCAGTTCGGCCTCGTCGCGCCGACCGGGCAGGAACAGGACCGGGTGAGCGCCTCGACCTGCATCTACGTCCCCGACGTCGACGCGGTGGTCGCCGCGGCCGCGGAGCGGGGCGCGACCGTGCGCGAGCAGCCGGCCACCTTCGTCACCGGCGACCGGTTCGCCTCGCTGTACGACCCGTTCGGCCACCGGTGGGCGGTGATGACCCGGGTGGAGGACGTCGACCCGGAGGAGGCCGAGCGCCGGCTGGCGGAGTGGGCCGCGTCGGGCGCGCTCGAGGGCTGAACGGGCGCGTCGACGCCCTGGTGACCCGGCCGGCGCCGGTCAGCGACGGGAGCGCTTGACCGCGTACATGGCGGCGTCGGCCCGGCTGAGCAGCGTGTCGGGGGTGTCGCCCGGGCGGGACAGCGCCAGGCCGGTGCTCGAGCGCAGCGCCGGGCCGCCGTCGGCGGGGGCGGCGAGCGCGGCGTCCAGCCGGTGCGCGAGCCCGTGCGCGGCCGCCTCCGTCGCCGTCCCGGGGCAGAGGACGACGAACTCGTCGCCGCCGATGCGGGCCACCGTGTCGCCCGGGCGGACGACGGACGTCAGCGCGGCGGCCATCCGCAGCAGGGCGGCGTCGCCCGCGGCGTGGCCGAGGGTGTCGTTGACCTGCTTGAACCCGTCGAGGTCGCAGTAGAGGACCGCCGCGGGCAGCCCCTCGCGGTCCTGCACCCGCAGCGCCTGCTCCGTGCGGTCGAGCAGCAGCGCCCGGTTGGGCAGGCCGGTGAGCGCGTCGTGCAGGGCCGCCTCGCGCAGCCGCGCCTCGAGCCGGACCTGCGCGGTCACGTCCATCATCGCCACGACCGCGCCGGTGGGGCGGCCGGCGTCGTCGCGGATCCGCGTCCCCGACGCGCGCAGCACGCGCAGCGGGTGCCCGGGCCGGTCGATGGCCATGTGCGCGTCGCGCACCCGGCCCTCGGTGTACACGCGGGCCAGCGGCACCTCCGCCAGCGCCAGCCGGCGGCTGTCGGGGGTGCAGAGCCCGAAGCGCTCGACGACGTCCTCGGTGAGCTCCGCGCCGGCCACCTGGTCGGCGTACTCCTCGGGCAGGCCGTGCCACTGCCGGCCGAGCCGGTTGAACAGGGTGATCCGCCCGTCGGCGTCCGCGGCGACCACGCCGACCGGCAGCGCCTCGAGCAGCGCCCGGGTGAAGGCCTCCGACCGCGCCGCGTGCGCCGCGGCGGCCTGCGCCTGGTCGCGGTCGGCGGCGCGGGCGGCGGCGAGGACGGCGAGCTGCCGGGCCTGGCGTCGGCGCTGGAACAGGGCGACGACGACCCCGGCGAGGTCGGCCAGCCGGTTGCCGGCGTCGGCCGGGAAGACGTGCGGGGCGCTGCCGAAGACGCACAGCGTGCCGACGGCCATCCCGTCGATGACCAGCGGCGCGCTGGCGTAGGCGCGCACCGACGCCCGCCGGCCGTCCACCCACGGGTTGCCCGCGTAGCGGGGCTCGGCGGCGAGGTCCTCGTACACCCGCACGCGCGGGCCCTCGGCCGTCATCACCGCGCACAGCGACTCCTCGGCCGGCGAGGAGCAGCCCAGGAACCCGTGCGGCACGAGCTGGTGCTGCTCGCAGGCGTCGAGCAGGTTGAGGGTCGCGTACGGCATCCCGGTGACCGCGGCGGCCACCCGCACGACGGCGGCGAGCTCGACGTCGCGGCCCAGTTCGGCCAGGTCGAGGTCCCCGCCGGTGCGGTCGGAGGTCGTGGACGTGCTCATGGGCGCGTCAACGGCCGTTGCCCGACCGGGCTGCAGGGCCCGACGACCCGCCGTCCTCCGATCAGGTGAGGGCGCGGACGGTCTCCACGGCGGCCACCACGGCGAAGACGACGAACAGCAGCGCGGCCGCCCGGCGGATGAGCGCCACCGGCAGCCGGTCGGCCAGCGCCCGGCCGAGGAACACCGCCAGCGCCGAGACGGTGAGCAGCGCCGCCCACGCCCCGATGAACACCGACACGGGGGAGTCCAGGCGCGCGGCGAGGCCCGCGGTGGCCAGCTGCGACAGGTCGCCCCACTCGGCGGCGAACAGCACGCCGAAGGAGACCGCGGCCGCCCGCAGGAACGACGTCCGCTCCCGGCTGTCGGCGGCCTCCCCGCCGTCCTCGGGCCCCTCCGACGCGCTGCGCCACAGCAGCACCGCACCCACGAGGAACAGCACCGCCACGACGCCGCTGACCAGGGCCTGGGGGAGCAGGGACAGCAGGCTGCCGGCGGTCACCGCGATGGCCACCTGCAGGCCGAAGGCCGTGCCCACGCCGACGAACACCGGCAGCGGGGGGAACCGGGTGGCCAGGACCAGGCTGGCGAACAGCGTCTTGTCC
Organism: Geodermatophilus sp. SYSU D01119; assembly: GCF_054049975.1. Classification (NCBI taxonomy): domain Bacteria; kingdom Bacillati; phylum Actinomycetota; class Actinomycetes; order Geodermatophilales; family Geodermatophilaceae; genus Geodermatophilus; species Geodermatophilus sp. SYSU D01119. Next base: position 73,064 of record NZ_JBJGYL010000023.1, read on the forward strand.
GGCAGCTCCACCGGCAGGACGAGGACGAACGCCGTCGCGACGACGGACAGGACGATCACGGGCTGGCTCACTTCCGCTCGGCACCGCCGGGCGGGGGCGCACGCCTCCGACCGGCAGGGCGCACACCTGCATCGGCCGAAGGTCTCGCCCACCCGCGCTCGCGCACGGGCCCGCTGACCGGGCCGCCCCCGGGGGGACGTGCCAGCGTGTCGACCAGCGGACGGGGGGCTACTCCCCTTCTCGGCCGACGAGCCTAGCCGAGGCGCCGCGGGAAACCCGGTGCGCGGCGGTGTGTGCCCCGTTACGGTCGCGCCGTGCCCTTCCGTTGACGCCTGTCGCCCGCCCCGTTCCCGCCGGCCGCCCGGCCCCTGGCCCGGCTGGCCGTGGCCTGGACCGCGCTGTCCGGCCTCGCTCCGGTGTACCCGCTCTACGCGCTGCTGTTCCTCGACACCGGGCTGACCGAGCCGCAGGTCTCCGCCCTGTTCGCCCTGTGGTCGCTGACGGCGCTCCTGGCCGAGGTGCCCACGGGCGTGCTCGCCGACCGCTGGTCGCGCCGCGGCGCGCTCGTCCTCGGCGGCGTCCTCGAGGCCGCCGCCTTCGTGCTGTGGACCGTCGCGCCCGGCCTGCCCGGCTTCGCCGCCGGCTTCGTCGTCTGGGGGATCGGGGGCGCGCTGGTGTCCGGCGCGGCCGAGGCGCTGGTCTACGACGGGCTGGCCGCCGTCGGCGCCGAGGAGTCCTTCGTCCGTGTGAACGGCGCGACGACGGCGGCCGAACTGCTCGTGCAGGTGCCCACCGCCGTGCTCGCCGGCGTGCTCGTCCAGGCCGGCGGCCACGCGCTGGTCGGCTGGGCGAGCGTCGGCACCTGCCTGGCCGCGGCCGCGCTCGCCACCCGCTTCCCCGAGCCGCCGCGCACCGGGGAGGACGGGCCGGAGGTCCCGCTGCGGACCGCCGTCGGGACGGCGCTGCGCCGGCCGGGCGTGCTGCTCGCGGTGGCCGCCGTCGCGCTGCTCGGCTCGCTCGACGCGGTCGAGGAGTACTTCCCGCTCATGGCCCGCGACCAGGGCGTGCCGACGGCGCTGGTGCCGGCCGCCGTCCTCGTCGTCGCCCTGACCGGTGCGGCGGGCGCGGCGCTCGCGGGCCGCGTCGCGCGGCTGCCGTCGCGGGCGCTGCCGCTGCTGCTGCTGGCCTCGGCGGTGCTGCTCGCGGCCGGCGCGCTGGGCGAGGGCCCGCCGGCCGTCGCCGCCGTCGCGGTCTCCTACGGCCTGTACCTGGCCGTGCTGGTGGTGGGGGAGGCCCGGCTGCAGGAGCAGCTGCCCACCGCCGTGCGCGCCACGGTCACCTCGGTGGCCGGCCTCGGCATCGAGCTCGGTTCGCTGCTGGTGTTCGCCGCCTGGGCCCTCGGCGGCGCCCTCGCCGTCGCCGTTCTCTCCGCCGTGGTGGTCCCGGTGGTCGCCCGAGGCCTCAGGCCGCGGGTGAGCAGCCATCAGCGCTGAGGGGCCGTCGGGTCCGCCGTCCCCGCAGGGCGGCTCGCCTCTCCTACCTCCCGGTGCGGCGGGCGATGCGGGCGGCGAAGACGCCGGCGGCGTGACCGTTGTCGATGTTGCTGACGACGACGCCCGGCGACGTCGAGTTGAGCATCGCCAGCAGCGAGCCGAAGCCGCCGAAGGAGCCCGGCTGCCCGGTCGAGGTGGGCACCGCGACGATCGGCACGTCGGTCATCGCGCCGACCGTGCCGGCCAGCGAGGCGTCGAGGCCCGCGACCACGACCAGGCAGTCGACGTCGTCGAGCAGCGTGCGGTCGGTGAGCAGCGGCCGCAGCCGGCTGCTGCCGACGTCGTCGACCCGCACCACCTCGGTGCCGGTCACCCGCGCCACGAACGCGGCCTCGGCCGCCACCGACGCGTCGGCCGTGCCGGCGCACAGCACGCCCACCCGGCCGACCGGCTCGGGCACCGGGCCGACGGCGGCCGACATCGCCGCGGCGTCGACCGTCGAGCCGGGGTGCGCCGAGGCCAGCGCGACGAGGGTGTCGGCGCTCGCGCGCACGACCAGCGCCGGGCGGTCGGGGTGCGCGGCGCGGGTCTCGCGGACGAGCGCGAGCACCTGCTCGGTGGAGCGCCCCACGCCCCAGATGACGTCGGGCTCGGCCGGGCGCGCGGGCGGCGCCGCGGGCCCGGGAGCCAGCGCCGGCTCGCCCGGGCCGCCGAGGGAGAGCGGCGGGTCGGCCGGCCGGGCGGGCGCGGCGAGCAGCGCGGCGAAGCCGCCGACGGGGTCCAGCGGCGAGGTCTGCACCGGCGGGACCTGCACCGAGGTGGCCACGAGCCCGGCCGGCGGCTGCTGCCCGCCGTCCGGCCCGGCGTCCGGGGCGGCGTCCGGGGCGGCGTCCGGCGCGCGGGTCTGGGTGACCGCCGAGAGCCGGACGACGCGGTCGCGGCCGCTGCGCTTGGCGTCGTAGAGGACGCCGTCGGCCGCGGCGAACAGCGTGCGGCGGTCGTCGCCGCGGGTGGCCGAGGCGATGCCCACGCTGATCGTCACCGGCAGGGTCAGCCCGAGCGCGGCCCAGTCGTGCGCGGCGACGGCGCGGCGGACCCGCTCCAGCGCCCGCTCGGCCTGCTCGGCGGTGGTGTCGGGCAGCAGGACGACGAACTCGTCGCCCGCCCACCGGCACACCTCGTCGGTGTCGCGGCAGCCGGCGATGAGCAGCTCGGCGACCGCGCGCAGCACCGCGTCGCCGCCGGGATGGCCGACGGCGTCGTTGATCGCCTTGAACCGGTCGACGTCGACGACGGCCAGCGCGGGCGTGGTGCCGGCGCCGAGCAGCCCGTCGAGGCGGGCCTCGGCGTAGCGCCGGTTGGGCAGGTGGGTGAGCGGGTCCTCGTAGGCCTGCCGGCGCAGCTGCCCGGCGGCGCGCTCGTTCTCCAGCAGGCTCTTGCGCCGGCCGAACAGCTCCACCCAGCGGGTGCGCCGCTCGTCGACCCGGTCCAGCTCGTCGGCCAGGTACGCCTGCAGGTAGGGCAGCGCCCGGCCGGCGTCGTCGAGCTCGGCGTGCAGGGTGCACAGCTCGCGCAGCGCCGCCCGCCGCAGCCGCGGCAGGCCGTGCTCGGTGGCCAGCGCCAGCGCCCTGGCCAGCTGCTGGTCGGCGCCGCGGCCGTCGTCCTGGCGGCGCAGCGCCCGGCCCAGGGCCAGCAGCGCCGAGGCGAGCAGCGCCCGGTCGCCGCGGGCACTGGTCACGCGGACGGCGGCGCGCAGCGGGCCGGTGGCCGCGGCGTGCTCGCCCAGGCCGACCAGCGCCCAGCCGTGCACCACCTGCGCGGCCACGATGCCCTCGGCGTCGGGCGGCAGCTGGGCCAGCGCCCGCTCGGCCAGCGCGCGGGCCTCGGCGAACCGCGGCGCGGCGGCGTCGGGGTCGCCGTCGTCGAGCAGCGCCTCGCCCAGCTCCGCGCACAGCTCGCCCAGGCAGGTGGCCGCGTGGGCGGCGACGACGTCGGGGTCGACGCCGGCGTCGAGCGCGCCCGTGGCGGCGGCCGCGGTGGCGGTCTCCAGCGCGCGGTGCTGGTAGTCCAGGGCCAGCGGCATGAGCTCGAGGTCGGCCAGGACGCCGGCGAGGGTGCCCAGGGTGTCGACCAGCAGGGCGCTCGGCGGCAGCGCGGGGTCGAGCAGGCTGGCCGCCTCGACCGCCTCGTCCATCGCGGCGTCGATCCGGCGGGACAGCAGCTCGATGCGCGCGTGCCGGGCCAGGCCCGCGGCGCGCTGCAGGTCGTCGTCGCTGGCGTCGAAGGCGGCCTTGGCCGAGCGCACGAGGGCGATCGCCTCGGCGGCGTGCGCGGCCGAGGCCGAGCGCGGGTCGCCGTCGCCGGGCGCGGCGTCGTCGCCGTCGATCAGCCCGGCGACGCCGGCGTGCAGGTCGAGGGACTCGGTGGCCTCGGGCGCGTCGAGCGGGTCGCCGACCAGCGTGAAGCCGGCCACCCGCAGCCGGCGCACCAGCAGCTCCGCGCGCAGGGTGTCGGCCCAGGCGCGGCCGAGGGCGGGCTCGTCGTCGCGGTCGTCGGACCCGGGGGCGCCGGCCTCGGCGGGGGCTGCGTAGGGCGTCGAGGAGTCGACGACCGACAGCAGGCGCTCGGCGTCGTCGAGCTGCCAGTTGGCGAGGGCGGCGGTCACCCGGTGGTGCAGGGCTCCCGGTGGCACCAGGGCACTGTGCACGCCGCCGGGGCCGGATCGCGGCATCCCGGCACGGGCGCGTCGTGTGGCGGAGGTCCCGTCGCCCGTTCCGTCACTGCCGTCCCAGCCGGGCCGGGCGCCGGTCACGGCGCGGCCTCCGGCGACTCCTCGCCCGGGGCATCGGGCACGCCGTTGCCGTCGCCGGCGCCGTCGACCAGCCCGGGCGCGCGCACCCGGTTGCGCCCGCCGCGCTTGGCGGAGAACAGGTGCAGGTCGGCGGTGTCGAACAGCGACCGCCAGCCGACCGGGACCGCCCGGTCGTCGGCGGCGGCCGGGGCGGTGGCCACCCCGATGCTCACGGTGATCGGCTCGGTCAGCGGCAGGTCGGCCCAGTCGGCCTCGGCGACGGCGGCGCGCAGCCGCTCGACGGCGGCCAGCGCCTGCGCCTGGGTGGCCGCCGGCAGCACGACGAGGAACTCGTCGCCGGCCCACCGGTACACCTCGTCGCCGGCCCGGCTGTGCTCGCGCAGCAGCGCGGCGACCCGGCGCAGCACCTCGTCGCCGTGGGTGTGCGAGGTGTCGTCGTTGACCTCCTTGAAGCGGTCGACGTCGACGACGGCCAGCGACAGCGGCTCGGCGCCCAGCCGCAGCCCGGCCAGCCGGCGCTCGGCGCTGCGCCGGTTGCCGAGGCCCGTGAGCGGGTCCTCCAGCGCGTGCCGGCGCAGCACCGCGGCCTGCCGCTCGGCCTCGCGCAGCCGGCTGCGGCGGACGAACATCTCGGCCCACAGCTCCCGGCTGCGGGCGTGCGCCCGGCCGGTGTCGGCGCGGTAGGCGTCGAGCCAGTACAGGGCCTCGGCGGGCCGGCCCATCGCGGCGGTGGCCTGGCCGAGCTCGAGCAGGCACTGCCGGTAGCGGCGCCGGTCGGCGGTGGCGGCGAAGGCCCCCGCGGCGTCGACCAGCAGGCCGGCGGCCTCCTCGCCGCCCCCGCCGCCGCTGTGCTCCTGCGACAGCCGGGTGAGCAGCCGGGCCAGCGCCAGGTCGGCGTAGCCGCGCAGCCAGGTGCTGCCGCTGCGGTGCACCCGCCGGTGCACCGACCGCAGCGGGCCCAGCGCGTCGTCGGGCTCGCCGTGGCAGGACAGCGCCCAGGCCTGGACGACGTCGAGCTGGTCGGAGTCGTCGGGGTCGGGCTCGACCGGCAGCTCCCGGGCGGCGGAGGCCGCGGCGATCGCGGCGCCGGCCAGCTCCCGGGCGCGGGCGGCCTGCCCGCGGCGGCGCAGCGTCTGGGCGAGCTCCACGCGCTGCTGGGCGCACAGTCGCAGCAGCTGCCAGCGCTCGCCGAGGTCGGGCAGCCGCTCGGCGAGCGCGCACCCCCGCTCGGCCTGCGCGACGGCGAGCTCCTCGAGGTCGAGCGCGGTGAGGGTGAGCGAGAGCCACAGGTGCGCCTGCACCAGCTCGGGCGGGGGGCTGCCGGCTGCCGGCTCGGCAGGCGCGAGCTGCTCGGCCAGCAGGCTGGCGTCGACGGCGAGCAGCATCGCGGCGTCGAGGTGGTCGGCGGTGGCCTCGACGTGCGCCAGGTACGCCAGGACCAGCGCCGTGGACGCCGACGGCGCGCAGGCGCCGAGCGCGTCCCGGGCCGCGCCGACCCCGGCCGTGGCGGCGTCGCGGTCGCCGTCGAGCAGGGCGCGGCGGGCGGCCAGCGCCGAGCGCCAGGCGGCCCACCGCGGCTCGGCGGCCGCCGCCAGCGCGGGCTCGGCGTCGTCGAGCCCGGCGCGGAAGCCGTCGGCGTCGTCGCGCCGGTCGGCGGCCAGCAGGCGCCGCAGCGCAGCCTCGAGGTGACCGTCCGTGACGGGAGGACGGGAGCCGGGGATCACGCGTCCCTCCTCCTCGTCGCCGGTCGTCCGGCCACGCGTGGCCGACGGCGAGGCAGTTCCCCCCGGACGGGATCTCGACCCCGGCCCGACCGCACTACCCTCGTCGGGTGCCCCAGACGCCTCCGACGCGGTTCGCCTATCTCGGGCCCGAGGGTACCTTCGCCGAGGCGGCGCTCAGCAGCGCCGTCGCCCCCGGGGAGGGCGTGCGGCAGCCGGTGGCCAGCGTGCCGGCGGCGCTGGCCGCGGTCCGCGCGGGCGAGGCCGACGCCGCCCTCGTGCCGTTCGAGAACTCGATCGAGGGCTCGGTCCCGACCACCATGGACGGCCTCGCCGACGGCGACCCGCTGGTGGTCGTGCGCGAGGTCTTCCTCACCGTGGCCTTCGTCCTCGCCGCCCGCCCGGGCACCTCCCTGGCCGACGTGCGGACCGTCGTCAGCCACCCGCACGCCCTCGCGCAGACCGCGCGCACGGTGGCCGGGCTGCTGCCGGACGTCCCCACGCTGCCCGCCTCCTCCACCGCGGTCGCGGCCCGCGCGGTGGCCGACGGCGAGTACGACGCCGCCGTCTGCGCGCCGATCGCCGCCGAGCGCTACGGGCTGGTGCCGCTGGCCGAGGACGTCGCCGACCACCCCGGCGCGGTCACCCGGTTCGTCCTGGTGTCGCGGCCGGGCCGGCTGCCCGAGCCCACCGGCAACGACAAGACCTCGCTGGTCGTGGTGGTCGCCGACCGCACCGGCGCGCTGCTCGACGTGCTGCGCGAGTTCGCCGTCCGCGGCATCAGCCTGACCCGGATCGAGTCCCGGCCCATCCGCGACCGACTGTGGGTGTACTCCTTCTCCCTCGACTGCGAGGGGCACGTCGCCGAGGCGCGGGTGGGCGAGGCGCTGGCCGCCCTGCACCGGGTGAGCGAGGACGTCCGCTTCCTCGGCTCCTACCCGCGCGCCGACGGCCGCACCAACCGGCCGGTGCCCGGCGAGTCGGCCGAGGCCGCGTTCACCGAGGCCGGCCGGTGGCTGGCCCGGCTCCGCGCCGGCGAGGTCTGAGGGCCCGCACCCCCGCGGGGCCGCGGCGTCACACGCGTTCCAGCTCGCGCTCGGGCTCCGCTTCGCGGCGGCGGGACAGGCGGCTGGGCCACCACGTCCGGTCGCCGAGCAGCGCCACGGCGGCCGGCACCACCAGCGAGCGGACGACGAAGGTGTCGAGCAGCACGCCGAAGCCGACGAGGAACGCCAGCTGGGTCAGGAACAGCAGTGGCAGCACCGACAGCGCCCCGAACGTCGCGGCGAGCACCAGGCCGGCCGAGGTGATGACCCCGCCGGTGACGGCCAGCGCCCGCAGCACGCCGTCGCGGGTGCCGTGCCGCACGGACTCCTCCCGTGCCCGGGTCATGAGGAAGATGTTGTAGTCGATCCCCAGGGCGACGAGGAACACGAACGCGATGAGCAGGATGCCGGGGTCGCTGCCGGGGAAGCCGAAGACGCCGTCGAACAGCAGCGCCGCGACGCCGACCGTCGCCGCCACGCTGAGCACCACCGTCGCCATGAGCAGCAGCGGCGCCACGAGCGCGCGCAGCAGCAGGGCCAGCACGATCGTGATGACCACCAGCACGCTCGGCACGATCACCCGCAGGTCGCGGCCGGCCGTCTCGCGGGCGTCGAGGTTGCTGGCGGTGTCGCCGCCCACCAGCGCCCCGGGGTCGGCGTCGTCGAGCGTCTCGCGCAGCTCGGAGACGACGTCGAAGGCCTCGGTGCTGTCGGCGGGGACGGCGAGGGTGACGTCGAGGCGCACCAGCCCGTCGGCCACGACCGGGTCGCCGCCGGGCGGGCCGCCGGTGAACGGCACGACCGACGCCACGCCCTCGGCCGCCGCGGCCGTCTCGGCCACCTCCTGCCAGCTGTCCTCCGGCGCCACCACCACGGTCGGGCTGCCGGAGCCGGCGTCGAAGTGGCGGCCGAGGGCCTCCTGCCCGTCCACGGCGTTCGACTCGCCCCGGATCGCGTCGCTGAAGGTGATGCCCGAGGCGTCGTAGCTCGGGGCGAACACCGCCGCGGCGACGAGCGCCAGCACGCTCGCGGCCAGCACCCGGCGCGGGCGGCGACCGACGAGCGCGGCGACCCGCGGCCAGCCGCGGCCCTGCCGGGGCTGCTGCCCGACGTGCGGGCGGAACGGCCAGAACGCCGCGCGGCCGAGCAGCGCGAGCGCCGCGGGCAGGAAGCTCAGCGCGGCGACGACGGCGAGGGCCACGCTCACCGCGGAGATCGGCCCGAGCCCGCGGTTGGAGGCCAGGTCGGAGAACAGCAGGCACAGCACGCCGAGCACGACGGTGGCGCCGGAGGCGACGATCGGCTCCCACGAGCGGCGCAGCGCGGTCCGGATGGCGACGAAGCGGCTCTCCTCGTGCTGCAGCTCCTCGCGGAACCGCGCGACGAGCAGCAGGCCGTAGTCGGTGGCCGCGCCGACCACGAGGATCGACGCGATGCCCTGGCTCTGGCCGTTGACGGTGATCCAGCCCTCGCGGGCCAGCAGGTAGGCGACGGCGTTGCCCGCGGTGAGCGCCAGGCCCGCGGTGCCGATGACCAGGAACGGCAGGATCGGGCTGCGGTAGACGACCAGCAGGATCAGCAGGACGACGCCGAACGCCGCGGCCAGCAGCAGGCCGTCGATGCCGGCGAACCCGTTGGCGAAGTCGGCGAAGATGCCGCCGGGGCCGGTGACGAAGCCGTCGGTGCCCTCGACCTCGACGGCGGCGCGCAGGTCCTCGACGACGGTCACGATCTCGTCGCCGAGCTCGGGGCTCAGCGGCAGCACCGCCTGGACGGCCTCGCCGTCCTCCGACGGGATCGGCGGGGAGGGCTGCCCGGCCAGGGCGCCGGCCTCCTCGGCGACGGCGGCGGCGTCCTCGACCGCCTGCCCGACCGCGGCCAGCGTGGCCTGGTCGAGCGGGCCGTCGCCCTCCCACAGCAGGATCGCCGGGATCGCCTCGGTGGGGCTGAACGCCCGGGACAGCTCCGCGACCCGGGTGGACTCCGCGCTGTCCGGGAGGAAGGCGGCGTTGTCGTTCTCCTGCAGCCCGGTCAGCTGCCCGCTCAGCGAGCCGAGCGGCGCGGCGGCCCCCAGCCAGGCGAGCACGACGACCAGGGGGAGCAGCCAGCGGACCCGGTGGGCCATGATGGTCCTCTCGACGACCAACCATCTCGACGATCGAGAGATTACGGGGGTGGCGGATGAGCGGCAACGCGGACCCGCGTGTCGACGTCGCGCTGCTGCTGCGCCGGCTCACCGTGGAGCTCGACGCGGTGGGGGAGCGGTTCGCCGAGGCGCACGGCCTCGGCCGCACCGACGTCCGCGCCGTCATCGCGATCATGGACGCCGCGCGCCGCGGCGAGCCGCTCACCGCCGGCGGCCTGGGCGCGGCGGTGCGGCTGAGCTCGGCGTCGGTGACCGCGCTGGTCGACCGGCTGGAGCGGGCCGGGCACGTGCGCCGGGTGCGCGACCCCGCCGACCGCCGCCGCGTCGTGCTGCAGATGACCGAGCCCACGATGGCCGCCGGCGGCGCCTATTTCGGCGGGCTGCAGCGCGGCCTGCTCGCCGCGATGGAGGGCTTCACCGACGACGACCTCGCCGTCGTCCGCCGCTTCCTCGAGGGGATGACCGACGTCGTCGTCACCCACCAGGCATAGGAGCGGCGAGTGTGCACCTGACGGGGGCTCGAGGGGTCTCGACAGCCCGTCGGGCGCACTCTCGTCAGAGGTAGAGGCCGGTGGACTCCTCGATCCGCTCGGCGGCGACGGCGTGCACGTCGCGCTCGCGCAGGATGATCAGCTCCTCGCCGTGCACCTCGACCTCGTGCTGGTCCTCGGGGGAGAACAGCACCTGGTCGCCGACCTTCACCTGGCGCACGCTCGCGCCGACGCCGCGGGCCTCGCCCCACACCAGCCGCTTGGCCACCTGGGCGGTCGCCGGGATGAGGATGCCGCCGGTGGAGCGGCGCTCGCCGTCCTCCTTGCGCAGGGCCACGAGGACCCGGTCGTGCAGCATCTTGATCGGCAGCCCGCTGCCCCTGGCGACGTCGGATGGCACGGCGGTCACGGTACGCGGAGGTGACCCGCGGGAACGGCCCCGTCCAGAGGCTCGCCCCGAGCGTGCGAGGGGTGAGGGGGACGGGGTCCTCCCGTCATCCCCAGCCGAGCTCGTGCAGCCGCTGCTCGCCGATGCCGAAGTGGTGCGCGATCTCGTGCACCACGGTCACCGTGACCTCCTCGACCACCTCCTCGGCGGTCTCGCAGACGTCGCAGATGGCCTCGCGGTAGATCATGATCCGGTCGGGCAGGTCCCCGCCGTACTGCCAGCCGCGCTCGGTCAGCGCGTGCCCCTCGTAGAGCCCGAGCAGGTCCGGCTCGTCCTCGTTGCGGTCCTCCACGAGGACGACGACGTTGTCGAGCATCGCCATGAGCTCGGCGGGGACGGCGTCGAGGGCGTCGGCGACCAGCGACTCGAAGACCTCGCGCGGGAGCGGCCTCACCAGCTGGTGGGCAGCGGGCGCCCCTCCTCGTAGCCGGCCGCGCTCTGCACCCCCAGCACCGCGCGCTCGTGCAGCTCGTCGATGGTCCGGGCGCCGGCGTACGTGCACGACGAGCGCACGCCGGCGACGATGCCGTCGACGAGGTCCTCCACGCCGGGCCGCGCCGGGTCGAGGTACATCCGCGAGGACGAGATGCCCTCCTCGAACAGCCCGGCGCGGGCACGCTCGAAGCCGCTGTGCTGCGCCGTCCGCGCCTTGACCGCCCGCGCCGAGGCCATCCCGAAGGACTCCTTGTACAGCCGGCCGCTGCCGTCGTCGTGGATGTCGCCGGCGCTCTCGTAGGTGCCGGCGAACCAGGAGCCGACCATCACGTTCGCCGCGCCGGCGGCCAGGGCGAGCGCGACGTCGCGCGGGTGGCGCACGCCGCCGTCGGCCCACACGTGCTTCCCGAGCCGGCGGGCCTCGGCCGCGCACTCCTCGACGGCCGAGAACTGCGGCCGGCCGACGCCGGTCATCATCCGGGTGGTGCACATGGCGCCGGGGCCCACGCCGACCTTGACGACGTCGGCGCCCGCCTCGACCAGGTCGCGGGTGCCCTCGGCGGTGACCACGTTCCCGGCCACCACCGGCACGGACCCGGCCACGGCCCGCACCGCGCGGACCGCCTCGACGGCCTTCTCCTGGTGGCCGTGCGCGGTGTCGACGACGAGCACGTCCACGCCGGCGGCCAGCAGCGCCGACGCCTTGCCGGCGACGTCGCCGTTGATGCCGACCGCGGCCGAGGTGAGCAGCTGCCCCTCGGCGTTGACCGCGGGCGTGTAGACCGTCGAGCGCAGCGCGCCCTTGCGGGTGATGACGCCGACCAGCCGGTCGCCCTCGACCACCGGCGCGGCGCTGACCCGCTCGCCGGAGAGCACGTCGAAGACCTTGGGCAGGTCCGTGCCGGCCGGGACGGTCAGCGGGTGCTCGGCCATGACCTGGGAGAGCTGGCTGAAGCGGTCGACGCCGCGGCAGGCGCCGTCGGTGACCACGCCGACGGGCACGTCGCCGTCGACCACGACGACGATCCCGTGCGCGCGCTTGGTCATCAGCGACAGCGCCTCGCCGACGGTCGACGACGGCGCGAGCGTGATCGCGGTGTCGTAGACGGGGTGCCGGGCGTGCACCCAGGACACGACCTCGGCGACGACGTCGACCGGGATGTCCTGCGGCAGCACCGCCAGGCCGCCGCGGCGGGCGATCGTCTCGGCCATCCGCCGGCCGCTGATGGCGGTCATGTTGGCCACGACGACGGGGATGGTGGTGCCCACCCGGTCCGGCGTCGTCAGGTCCACCTCCAGCCGGGAGCCCACGGTGCTGTGGTTGGGCACCATGAACACGTCGGCGTAGGTGAGGTCGGTCGCCGGGCGCTGGCCGTTCAGGAACCGCATGCCCCGAGTGTCCCAGCCGGACCCCCTGCCGGGGTGGACGTCGCCGCGTGCGCGGGGCGCGGACCCGTGGCCCACCTACGATCGACGCGTGATCGACCTGCGCCTGGTGCGCGAGCACCCCGACGTCGTCCGTGCCAGCCAGCGTGCCCGTGGCGCCGACGAGTCCCGGGTCGACGAGCTGCTGTCCGCCGACGAGGCCCGCCGGGCCGCGGTCAAGCGCGCCGACGACCTCCGCGCCGAGCAGAAGGCCGCCTCGCAGGCGGTCCGCGGCGCGTCGAAGGAGGAGCGCCCCGCCGTCCTGGAGCGCGCGAAGGCGCTCGCCGCGCAGGTCAAGGAGGCCGAGGAGGCCCAGCGCGCCGCCGACGCGGCGCTGCGCGCGGTGCACCTGGCCATCCCGAACGTCGTGCACGACGACGTCCCACCCGGCGGCGAGGACGACGCCGTGACCCTGCGCACCGTCGGCGAGGTCCCGTCCCACGACTTCGAGGTGCGCGACCACCTGCAGATCGGCGAGGCGCTCGGCGCGATCGACATGGAGCGCGGCGCGAAGGTCTCCGGCGCCCGCTTCTACTTCCTCACCGGCCCCGGCGCGCTGCTCGAGTTCGCCCTCGCCCAGCTCGCGATCACCCGCGCGGTGGCCGCCGGGTTCACCCCCGTCATCGCGCCGGCCCTGGTCAAGCCCGAGGCGATGGAGGGCACCGGCTTCCTCGGCGAGCACGACGAGGAGGTCTACCGCGTCGAGCGCGACGACCTGTACCTCGTGGGCACCTCGGAGGTGGCGCTGGCCGGCATGCACGCCGACGAGGTGCTCGACCTGTCGGCCGGGCCGCGCCGCTACGCCGGCTGGTCGTCCTGCTTCCGCCGCGAGGCCGGCTCCTACGGCAAGGACACCCGCGGCATCATCCGCGTGCACTGGTTCGACAAGGTCGAGATGTTCAGCTTCTGCCGGCCCGAGGAGGCCGCCGCCGAGCACCTGCGGCTGCTGGCCTGGGAGGAGGAGTTCCTCCAGGCCCTCGAGCTGCCCTACCGGGTGGTCGACATCGCCGCCGGGGACCTCGGCACCAGCGCCGCCCGCAAGTACGACATCGAGGCCTGGTTCCCGTCGCAGGGCACCTACCGCGAGCTGACCTCGACGTCGGACTGCACCACCTTCCAGGCCCGCCGGCTGGCCATCCGCTACCGCGACGAGGACGGGAAGCCGCAGACGGCGGCCACGCTCAACGGCACGCTGTGCGCGATCGCCCGCACCATCGCCTGCCTGCTCGAGGTGCACCAGCGCGCCGACGGCTCGGTGCACGTGCCGGCGGCGCTGCGGCCCTGGCTCGGCGGGCACGAGGTCCTCACCCCCGGCATGACGCTGGCCGCCCCGGTGCCCGCCGCATGAGCGGGACCGCGCCCCGGGCGGTCCTCTCCGGGCACGTGCCCTCCCCGGACGCCACCCGGGTCGTGGACCTCGGCGACCTGCCCGCGCAGCTCGGCGACTGGCGGCCGAAGCTGGTCGCCACCGACCTCGACGGCACCCTGCTGTCCTCCGAGGGCGTGGTCAGCCCCCGCACCCGCGCCGCGCTCGAGGCGTGCTGGGCGGCCGGCGTCCCCGTCGTCGGCGTCACCGGCCGCGGCCCCCGGCTGCTCGACAGCGTGCGCACCGCGCTGGCCGGGCGCGGCATCGCGGTGCTCGCGCAGGGCGGCTTCGTCGTCGACCTCGAGCGCGACGAGGTGCTGCGCACCGTCGGCCTGCCCCGCGAGCAGGCGGAGGCCGTCATCGCCCGCATCGAGGACGTCGCCGGTGACCTGATCCTGGCCGTCGAGGACGCCGCCGAGCAGGGCGAGGCGCTCGCGCCGCTGCGGGTGCAGCACGGCTTCGACTGGCCCTACCCCGAGCCCGCGCACCTGCTGCCCCGGCACGCCGTCATCCCCGAGGGCGCGGTGCTCAAGGTGTTCCTGCGCTCCTCCACGCTCGGCCAGGACGAGCTGCTCGCCCGCGCCCGCCGGGTCACCGACCCCGCCGACGCCGAGGTCACGCACGCCGGCCTCGGCTTCATCGAGGTGCTCCCGCCGGGCATCACCAAGGCCACCGGCCTCGCCGTCGCGCTGCAGCGGTACGGCGTCGGGTTCGGCGACGTGCTCGTCTTCGGCGACATGCCCAACGACCTGCCGATGATCGGCGCGGTCACCGACGCCGGTGGGCGCGCGGTCGCCGTCGCCAACGCCCACCCCGCGGTACGGGCGGCGGCCGGCGGGCTCACCAGCGGGCACGACGCCGACGGCGTGGCCCGCTACCTCGAGGCGGTGCTGGCCGGTGAGTGACTGGCGTCCCCGGCTGATCGCCAGCGACATGGACGGCACGCTGCTGCGCTCCGACGACACCGTCGGCGAGGCCACCGTCGCCGAGCTGCGGCGCTGGGCGGCCGACGGCGTCCCGCTGGTGCTGGCCACCGGCCGGCCGCCGCGGTGGATGCGCCGGATCCGGGAGGTCGTGCGCACCGGCACCGCCGTCTGCTGCAACGGCGCGGTGCTGCTCGACCTCGGCCGCTTCGAGATCCTCGAGGAGGACGCGCTGCCGCCGGCCGTCCTCGCCAACGTCACCGCGGGTCTGCGCGCCGAGCAGCCGGGCACGTGGTTCGCCGTCGAGTACGGCCTGGAGTTCCGGCACGAGCCGGTCTACCGGCCGCGGTGGGACCTCGACGCGCCCGGCGTGGCCGAGGCGACGCTCGAGGAGATCGTCTCCGCGCCCGCGGCCAAGCTGCTGGCCCGGCACGAGGACCTGCCCCGCGACGAGTTCATGCGCCTGGTCGAGCGGGTGGTGGGGGACCGCGCGACGGTCACCAACTCCTCCTCGGACGCGCTCGCCGAGATCTCCGCGAGCGGGGTGACCAAGGCCACCGGCATCGCCAAGGTGGCCGCCCGGCACGGCGTCGGCCCGGAGGACGTCGTCGTCTTCGGCGACATGCCCAACGACATCGCCGCCTTCGACTGGGTGCGCGAGGCCGGCGGCCGGGCGGTGGCCATGGCCCACGCCCACCCCGACCTGCTGGCCGCGGCCACCGACGTCACCGGCACCAACGACGACGACGGCGTCGCGGCCTTCCTCGCCTCCCTCTGACCCGGCTCAAGACCGCGCGGCTCCTGCCGATGTGGTTCCCGGACGGCACCAGGCCGACCGGACCAGGCCACGGAAGGCGATCGATGAGCCAGACCCCTCCCCGCGCCGCTGCAGCGGTGCCCGCCGACACCTCCTCGGGTTGGAGCCTGCACACCCGCATGCTCGGCGCGATCCTCGTGGTCGCGCTGACCACCCTCGGTGTCGGCCTGTTCGGCATCGCGCGCATGGCGGTGCTCGCCGACAAGGCCGACCAGGTCTACAGCGAGGGCGCCGCCCCGCTCGACGGGTTGCGCACCCTGCAGGTGGACTGGTGGGAGCTGGCCGCGCAGACCGCCCGCGCCGCGATCCCGACCCTGCCGCCGGCCAGCATCCAGGACGCCCGGCAGGACGCCGCCGAGGCCGCCGAGGCCATGGCCGCGCACGCCGAGGCCGTCGACGGCATGCCGCTGTCCGACGACGCCCGCGCCGCCTTCACCGAGTTCCGGACCGCGTCGGAGACCTACCTGACCGCGCTGGCGCAGCTGCAGGCCCTGCCGCTCGGCTCGCCCAACGCCCTCCCGCTGCTGCAGACCATGACGCAGAACGAGACGGTCATCGAGGAGTCGCTGGCCTCGGCCACCGCCTCGGCCGCCGCCGACGCCGAGCAGACCGTCACCGAGGCGCGCGACGCCTACGCCTCGGCCCGCACCCTGACGATCGTCGTGGTCGTCCTCGGCCTGGTGATCGCCGTCGTGCTCGCCGTCCTGGTGGCGCGCAGCGTGACCGGCCCGGTGCAGCGGATCCGCGAGGTGCTCGGCAAGGTCGCCGCCGGCGACCTGCGGGTGCGTGCCGGTGCCACCGGCGGCGGTGAGCTGGGCGAGGTCGCCCGCTCGCTCGACGAGACCCTCGACAGCCTCGGCGGCGTGCTGACCCTGGTCCGCGAGTCCGCCGACCGCCTGCAGGGCGCCTCGAACCAGCTCGACACCGCGGCCGGCAGCATCGCCGAGTTCTCCCGCGCCGCCTCCGACCAGACCGACGTCGTCGTCGCCTCGGCCGGCGAGGTCGCGGCCAGCGTCGACACCGTGGCCACCGGCTCCTCGCAGATGGAGACGGCGATCCGCGAGATCGCGCACAACGCCACCGAGGCCGCCCGCGTGGCCGGCCAGGCCGTGGGCGTCGCGGAGAACACCACCCGCACCGTGGGCAAGCTCGGCGACTCGTCGCAGGAGATCGCCACCGTCGTCAAGCTGATCAACGGCATCGCCGAGCAGACCAACCTGCTCGCCCTCAACGCCACCATCGAGGCGGCGCGCGCCGGGGAGGCCGGCAAGGGCTTCGCCGTCGTGGCCAGCGAGGTCAAGGAGCTCGCGCAGGAGACCGCCCGCGCCACCGAGGACATCTCCCGCCGCGTGGAGGCCATCCAGGCCGACACCGCGGGCGCCGTCGAGGCGATCAGCCGGATCAGCTCGGTGATCGGCGAGATCAACGACTTCCAGGCGACCATCGCGGCCGCCGTCGAGGAGCAGACGGCGACCACGAACGAGATGAACCGCAACGTGGCCGAGGCCGCCGGCGGCACCCGTCAGATCGCCGCGGCGATCACCGGCCTGGCCGACGGGACGCAGCAGACCAACGCCCGCGTCGGTGACGCCCGCCAGGCCGCGGCCGAGCTGGCCCGCATGAGCGGCGAGCTGCAGGACGCCGTCCGCCGCTTCACCGTCTGACCCCGGCCTGACGCACCGCGGCCCGGGGCCCGCCGGCCCCCCGCGCGGGCGGGGCCGGGGGGCCGCGGGCCGCGGCGGCGCG
>NZ_JBJGYL010000024.1:0-88041 GCF_054049975.1 Geodermatophilus sp. SYSU D01119
TGTTGTGTCTGACGACGCACCGCCCCGCGCGCCGCCCCCACCCCCGCCCCGGGGGCGCGCCCCCCCCCCCCCCACGGTGAGGACGGGCGGTCAGCGGCCGCCCGGACCGCCCGGGTGTACGAGCGCAGCGACCGCAGCCCGGTAGGCGGCCGCGTCGAAGACGAACGGCCCGAGAGCGGAGTAGTCGCGCCGCGGCCGGTGCGGCTGGCGGAACCGGTCCCAGGTGACGGTGCGGTCCCCGAGCACGACCCGTGCCTCGAGCGGCCAGCACGCCGAGATGCCGCAGTCACAACCGAGCACCTGGACCCGTCGCGGACGGCGCGTCCACGAGCGGGACACGAGGTCCCGGGCGTGGTCCTCGACGGCACTCCCGGTGGCGGTCACGCCGTCGTAGCCGCCGGCCGGGTCGTCGAACCTGCGCTCCACCTCGAACGCCGTCACCAGCTCGGTCAGCGGGACCCCGTCGACGACGGGCACCATCCGCAGCGCACCCGGGTAGCCCTCGTCCGGGTGGGTGCGGAAGGTGAGGACGTGCACCGTCAGCTGGAGGCGATCCGGTCCAGGATCGCCGCGGCCAGCTGGTCGGGCGCCTCCTCGGGGATCCAGTGGCTCACGCCCGGCAGCTGGACGAAGCGGTAGTCGCCGGCGACGAACTCACCGCAGCCCTCCGCGGCGATCCGGCCGATCGCGATGTCGGCGTCGCTCCACACGAACGTCGTCGGCACCGTGACGTCGTCGACCGGCGTCTGCGAGCTCATCGCCCGGTACCAGTTGAGCGCCGCGGTCAGCGCGCCCGGCGCCGACAGCACCGCCACGTACTCGTCGACGGCCTCCCGGTCGACGGCGTCGCCGTACATCCGGCGCAGCCGCCGCGCGTCGTCGGCGAGCAGCACCTCCTCGGCCTTGCCCTCCTGCCAGAACAGCCGGATGTAGGCCGAGCGCTCCTTCTGCTCCGGGTCGCTGCGGTAGGCGGCGGTGAACGCGGTCGGGTGCGGGACCGAGACGGCGGTCAGCGAGCGCACCCGGTCGGTGTGCCAGCCGGCCAGCGCCCAGGCGACGTTGGCGCCCCAGTCGTGCCCGACCACGTCGGCGACCGGCACCTCCATCGCGGTCATCAGGTCCGCGGTGACCTGCGCGAGGTTGGTCAGCGCGTACGCCTCGACCTCCTGCGGGCGGGCGCCGGGGGAGTAGCCGAGCTGGTCGACGGCGTAGGTGCGCAGCCCCGCCTCGGTCAGCCGCGGGGTGACCGCCGCCCACGACGCCGAGGTCTCGGGGAAGCCGTGCAGCAGCACCACCGGCCGCCCGTCCTCGGGGCCGTCGGCCCGCACGTCGAAGGTGAGGTCGCCCACGTCCACCCGCAGCAGCTCTCCGGCCATGTCGCCGAACCTAGTGGCCGGGGCGGACGGCGCCCGTCGGCGCCGCTACCGTCGGCGACCGTGACGAGCCCGGAACGCGACTTCGTGCAGGCCCACCTCGACGACCTGCACGCCGACCTCGACGCCTGGGTGCGCATCCCGTCCATCTCGGCCGACCCCGCGCACGCCCCCGACGTCGCCGCGAGCGCCGAGTGGCTGGCCGAGGCGCTGCGCCGGACCGGCTTCCCGACCGTCGAGATCTGGCCGACCCCCGGCGCGCCCGCCGTGTACGCCGAGTGGCCCAGCGCCGACGTCGGCGCCCCGGTCGCGCTGGTCTACGGCCACCACGACGTGCAGCCGGTCGACCCGCTGGAGCTGTGGGAGCACCCGCCGTTCGAGCCGACGCGCGTCGAGGGCCCCGACGGCCCCGAGCTGCACGGCCGCGGGGCCAGCGACGACAAGGGCGTGCTGGTGGTCCACCTGCTCGGGCTGCGGGCCCACCTCGCCGCCACCGGCCGCGACACCCCCGCCGTCACGGTCAAGCTGCTCGTCGAGGGGGAGGAGGAGTCCGGGTCGCCGCACTTCGAGGCGCTGCTCCGGGAACGCCGCGACCGGCTCGACTGCGACGTCGTCGTGGTGAGCGACACCGGCATGGCCGCACCCGACGTGCCCAGCGCGGTCACCGCCATGCGCGGGCTGGCCGACGCCGAGATCACGCTGCGCGGCCCGGCGGTCGACCTGCACTCCGGCTCGTTCGGCGGCGCCGTGCCCAACCCGCTGCACGCCCTGGCGGAGCTGATCGCGGAGCTGCACGACGAGCAGGGGCGGGTCACCCTCCCCGGCTTCTACGACGCGGTGCGCCCGCTGTCCGACCGCGAGCGCGAACTCATGGCGCGGGTGCCCTTCGACGAGCAGGCCTGGCTGGCCGGGCCCGCCGCCTCGCGCGCCACCTACGGCGAGGCCGGCTTCAGCACCCTGGAGCGGACCGGCGCCCGCCCGACCGCCGAGGTCAACGGCATGTGGGGCGGCTACACCGGCCCCGGCCACAAGACGATCATCCCCGCCGAGGCGCACGCCAAGGTGACCTTCCGGCTCGTCTCCGACCAGCGGCCGCAGGACATCGGGCCGATGCTGCGCGCCTGGGTGGAGGCCAACGTCCCCGAGGGCATCGAGGCCGAGGTGCACACCCCGCCCGGCGGCGTCGCGCCCTGCGCCAGCGACCTGGACTCCCCGCACATGGACGCGCTCCTGGCCGCCATCGGCCAGGCCTTCGACACCGCGCCGGAGGACGTGCTGCTCACCCGCGAGGGCGGCAGCGGACCCGAGGCGGCGATCGCCGGCGAGCTCGGCGCGCCCCTGCTGTTCCTCGGCGCGGGGCTCCCCACCGACCGCATCCACTCGCCCAACGAGCGGGTCCTGCTGCCGATGCTGCACCGCGGCGCGGAGGCGGCGGCCCACCTGTGGCGGGAGCTGGCGGCGCGGTGACCGCGCCCGAGGTGGGGGGCCGCTTCGGGCCCTACCGGGTCCTCGGCGAGCTGGGCAGCGGCGGGATGGGCGCGGTGCTGCGCGCCCACGACGACGAGCACGAGCGCGACGTCGCCCTGAAGGTGCTGCACCCCGGCTGGGCCGCCGACGAGGGCTACCGCGAGCGCTTCCGCCGCGAGGCGCGCATCGCCGCCCGGCTCAACGAGCCGCACGTCATCCCCATCCACCGGTTCGGGGAGATCGACGGCCAGCTGTTCCTCGACATGCGCCTGGTCGAGGGCGAGGACCTCGCCTCCCTCCTCCGCCGCGGCGGGCGGCTGTCCCCGGCCCGGGCGGTCGACGTCGTCGGGCAGGTGGCCCGCGCGCTGGACGCCGCGCACGCCGGCGGGCTCGTGCACCGCGACGTCAAGCCGTCCAACGTGCTGCTCGTCGGCCGCGGCGACGGCGGTGACCTCCTGCGCTCGGCCCCCGGCGAGGACTTCTGCTACCTCGCCGACTTCGGCATCGCCCGCACCACCGAGGGCACCGGTCCCGCGCTGACCAGCACGGGCACCGCCGTCGGCAGCACCGAGTACATGGCGCCCGAGCGGTTCGGCAGCGGGCCGCCCGACGGCCGCGCCGACGTCTACTCGCTCGCCTGCGTGCTCTTCGAGGCGCTCACCGGCCGTCGCGTGTTCCCGGCGAGCGAGCCGGTCGCGCTCATGGCCGCGCACATGCACGAGCCGCCGCCCCCGCCGTCGGCCCTGGCCCCCGGCATCCCGCCCGCGCTCGACGGCGTCGTCCTCCGCGGCCTGGCCAAGGACCGCGACCAGCGCTGGCCGACCGCCGGGGCCATGGCCGCCGCCGCGCGGGCGGCGCTCGCGCAGAGCGGCGTCCCCGTCCCGGCCGACGCCGGCACCACCGTCGGCCCGGCCGCCGGCGGCGCCCCGGGCCGCGCCGTCACCCGTCAGCAGGGCACCGGCCGCCCGCCCGCGCCGCCGACCACCGTCGGGCAGCGCCCGCCCGCCGGCCCCGCGCCCGCCGCCCGCGGCCCCCGGCTGCCGTGGGTGGTCGCCGCCCTCGCCGGGCTGCTCGCCCTGGCGCTCTCCGTCGCCCTGGTCGTGGTCGCGCTGCGGTCCGACGACGCCGGCGACGCCGCGGCCGGCGCGGGGGAGCGGCTGGTCGCCGCGGCCCTGCCGGCCGGAGTCGCCATCGGCGACTGCGCCGGCACCGACCCCGGCGACGGCGTCCTCCGCGAGGTGACCTGCCCGGCCGACGCGGAGGCCGAGGTCACCGGCAGCACGTACCGGGCGCACGACGGTGACGGCGCCGCCCGGGCTCTCGCCGCCGACATCGAGCGCGAGGGCCTCGAGCAGCTCGACGAGCGCTACGACTGCGGCCAGGAGCTCGACGGCGAGCCCGGCCCCTCCGGCTGGTTCCCCGTCCTGGACGACGACGACGCCGAGGTCGGCCGGGTCGCCTGCTGGGTCGACGGCGACGGCGACGCGGTCCTCGCGTGGACCTGGGACGACCTCGGCACCTACGGGATCGCCGAGCAGCGCGGCGGTGGCGCCCCGGGCCTCTACGACCTGCGCAGCTGGTGGGACGACGCCGACCGCGGCTACTGATGGGTCGCGGCGCGCCGCGGGAGCCCTGAGCGGCGGGGTCGCCGTCCTACCCTGACCCCCGTGACCGGACCTGGGCTGACGACCGCGCCGGCGGGCTGGTACCCCGACCCCGACGGGGCCGCCGGGATGGTGCGCTGGTGGAACGGGGAGAGCTGGTCGGACGTGACGACGCCGGCCGGCCCCGGCGTCGCCGTGCAGACCCCGCCGGTGGCCCTCGCGCCCCGGCCGCAGGCGGGCTGGGGCGCCGGCCAGTGGGACGACGTTCCGCCGCCGCCCGCCCGCCGCCCGCGCACCGCGTGGTGGGTGGCGGGCTCCGTCCTCGCCGTCGTCGCGGTGGTGGTCGTGGCGCTCGTCGTCGGGCTGTCCGGCGGCGGGGGCGGCACGACCGTCGCCGACGACCCGCCGGTGGCCGCCGGCCCGTCGGGCACGGAGTTCCCGCCCGGCACCGTGCGGATCATCGACGAGGAGGCGGGCATCTCCTACCCGTTCCTCGGCAACGGCTGGTTCGAGTACGACCTGGGTCCGATGGCCGAGACGCGCACCATCGCCGGCCAGTACTTCACCACCCAGGAGGGCACCCCGGACGGGGGCATCTTCATCGCCCAGTGCACCTCCGGCCCCGTCGCCGACGGCTACGGCTGGACCGGCCCGGGCAGCGAGCAGGCCACCGTGACGGCGCTGGCCGACAGCGTCCGCACGCTCTACTACCCGTACCCGAACGAGCGCGAGGTGCTGCGCGACGAGGCCCTCACCGTCGACGGCCGCAACGCCCACCTGATCGAGTTCCAGCTCACCTGGGACGTCGAGGGCTACGACTCCACCGGCGAGCGGGCCGCGCTGCTGGTCATCGACGTCGGCCGCGCCGACCCGGCGCTGCTCTACGTCTCGATCCCCAACACGCACGCCGAGCTCTACGGCGTCATCGACCGCGTCGTGGGCGACATCGACGTGCTCTGACATCGCGGTCCTCCGGACCGCACCGCGGCCAGGTGCCGTCCCCCTGTTGCGCGGAGCCCTGCCGCCGCATCGGGTGAGGACCCTCCGGGCCCGTCCCCGGATGCGGCCCTCGCAGGGCGGCTCACCTCGCATGACGCTGCAGGTGCCGTCCCGGCCCTGCGACGCACCTGCGGTCGCGGCCTCCTCGGGGACCCTGCGGGCCCCGCTCGTCGGCCGCCCGGCGGCTCCGGCGCCCGCGTGGTTAGGGTCGGTCCGTGACAGCAGTAGGGGCCGATCTGACCTTGCGGCACCCGGTGGAACGCTTCTCGCTCGACAACGGGCTGCGGGTCGTCCTCGCACCCGACCGCAGCGTGCCGGTCGTCGCCGTGACCGTCTTCTACGACGTGGGCATGCGCAACGAGCCGGAGGGGCGCACCGGCTTCGCCCACCTCTTCGAGCACATGATGTTCCAGGGCTCGGCGCACGTGCCGAAGATGGAGCACGCCCGCCTGGTGCAGGCCGCCGGCGGCACGTTCAACGGCTCCACGCACCAGGACTACACGAACTACTACGAGGCACTGCCGGCCGAGGCGCTCGAACGCGCGCTGTTCCTCGAGGCCGACCGCATGGCCGCACCGGCCATCACCGAGGAGAACCTCCGCAACCAGATCGACGTGGTGAAGGAGGAGATCCGGGTCAACGTCCTCAACCGCCCCTACGGCGCCTTCCCCTGGCTGCAGCTGCCGCAGATCGCGTTCGAGAGCTTCGCCAACACCCACGACGGCTACGGCTCCTTCGTCGACCTGGAGAGCTCCACCGTCGACGACGCCACCGACTTCTTCTCCCGCTACTACGCTCCGGGCAACGCGGTGCTGTGCATCGGCGGCGACCTCGACGTCGCCGAGACCGAGCGCCTGGTGCGCCGCTGGTTCGGCCCGGTGGAGGCCCGCGACGTCCCGCCGACGCCGCCCACCGGCGAGCCCTCGCCGACGACGGTGCGCCGCGACGTCGTCGAGGACCGGCTGGCCCCCGCGCCCGCCGTCGCCCTCGGCTGGCGGGTGCCCGACCCGGTCGGCGACCTCGACACCTACCTCGGCACCGTCCTGCTCGCCGAGCTGCTCAGCGAGGGCGACGCCTCCCGCCTCGAGCGCCGGCTCGTCCACGACGACCGCCTCGCCGTCGCCCAGAGCAGCTACGTCGGCCTGTTCGGCGACCCGTTCGACGTCCGCGACGCCACGCTGCTCACCACGCAGGTGCACCACCCGGCCGCCGTCGGGGTCGACGACGTCCTCGGCGCCGTGCACGAGGAGATCGGTCGCGTGGCCACCGAGGGCGTGAGCGCCGAGGAGCTGGCCCGCGTGCAGGCCCGCACGGGCGCGCAGCTGCTGCGCCAGGCCGACTCCGTGCTCGGCCGCACGCTCGCCTTCGCCGGCGCCGAGCTCGTGCACGGCCGCGCCGAGCTGGCCGGGGAGATCGCCGCCCGGCTGGCCGCCGTCACCCCCGACCAGGTGCAGACGGCCGCGCGGGGCCTCGACCCGGGCACGGCCGCGATCCTCGAGCTGAAGGCCACCGGAGGAGCCCGATGAGCGCGCCGGTCCTCGACCTGGACCTGATCCCGCCGCTGGGCGAGCCGCGTCCCCAGCCGGTCCCCGAGGTGGCGACGACGACGCTGCCCAGCGGCCTGACCGTCGTCGTCGTGCCGCGGCCCGGCGTCCCGCTGGTCGAGCTGCGGCTGCGGGTGCCCTTCGCGGCCACCACGCCGCGCGGCGCCGCCCAGCACACCGCCCGCGCCTCCGTGCTCTCCGGCGCCGTCCTGCTCGGCACCTCCCGGCGGGACGCGACCGGCCTCGCGGAGGCGCTGCAGGGCCACGGCGCGGAGCTCACCGTCGCCGCCGACCCCGACCGGCTGCTGTTCTCCACCACCCTGCTCAGCGAGGGCTTGGCGCCGGTGCTCGAGCTGCTGGCCGAGGTGCTCACCGGCGCCGCCTACCCGGCCGACCAGGTCGAGGGCGAGCGGGACCGGGTCGCCGAGCGGATCGCCATCGCGCGGTCCCAGCCCGGCGTCATCGCCCGGTCGGCGCTGGCCGCCCGCCGCTACGGCACCCACCCGTACGCCGCGCAGCTGCCGGCGCCCGAGCTCGTCGGCAAGGTCGGCGCCGCGGCGCTGCGCAAGCTGCACCGCGAGCGGGTCCTGCCCGCCGGCAGCACCCTGGTCCTCGTCGGCGATCTCGAGGCCGCCGCAGCCACCGACGCCGTCGCCGCGGCGCTGGGGGAGTGGACCGGCGAGGGCACCGCCGCCGGCGCCCCGCCCGCGCCGGCGCTCGCCCCCGGCCACCTCGAGGTGGTCGACCGGCCGGGCGCCGTGCAGTCCAACATCCGCCTCGGCGGCCCCGCGCCCGGGCGCACCGACCCCGACCTGCCCGCGGTCCGGCTGGCCAGCATGGTCTTCGGCGGCTACTTCTCCTCGCGGCTGGTCGAGAACATCCGCGAGCGCCGCGGCTACTCCTACAGCCCGCGCAGCGCCGTCGACCACCTGGCCGCGGCCTCCTCGTTCCTCGTCGAGGCCGACGTCGCCACCGAGGTCACCGGTGCGGCGTTCGTCGAGACGTGGGCCGAGCTGGGCCGGATGGCGCTCGCGCCGGTCACCGAGGCCGAGCTCGACGCCGCCCGCCGCTACGTCCTCGGCTCGATGGCCCTGTCCACCGCCACCCACGCCGGGCTGGCCAGCACCCTGTCGGCGCTGGCCGGGTCGGGCCTGCCGGCGGAGTGGCTGGCCGAGCACCAGCGGGCGCTTGCCGAGGTCACCGTCGAGCAGGTGCAGGACGCCGCCCGCCGCTACCTCGCCCCGGCTGCGCTGACCGGCGTCGTCGTCGGCGACGCCGAGCGGATCACCGAGGGCCTGCGGGCGCTCGGCCCGGTCGACGTCACCGCGAGCGCGGCCGCGGCGGACCCGGCGTGAGTGTCCCGCCGGGCGGCAGCACGCCCGAGGACGTCACCCGGGGCAACTGGCCGGCCGGCACGCCGCGCACCACCGGCGTCGTGCCGGTGCTCTCCCGCTCGGCGCACGACCGCGACCACCTCGGCCGCTCGCTGCCCGACCCCACCCGCGGCCGGCCGGTGCGGGTGCTCACCGTCGACGAGCGGCGCGCCGTCCCCGTGGCCGAGGGCCCCGACGGCCCGGCGCTGGTCTGGGACGAGCAGCCCGCCCTCCCGATCGGCGCGGTCTACCTCGGCGAGGCCGACGGCGTGCCCTACGCCGCCGTCCGCGGTGAGCGGGCGCTCACCGTCAACGGCCGGCCGGTCGACGCCTGGTCCGGGCTGCGCGAGCTCGGCACCGACCTCGGCGACCTCGACGCCGGCCTGCTGGCCGAGGCCATCGGCATCCTCGAGTGGCACGAGCGCGCGCGGTTCAGCCCGGTCTCGGGCGCCCCGACGACGATCGAGCGGGCCGGCTGGGTGCAGCGCGACCCGGAGACCGGCGTCGAGCTGTTCCCGCGCACCGACCCGGCGGTGATCATGCTCGTCCACGACGGCGGCGACCGCTGCGTGCTGGGCCGCCAGGCGGTCTGGCCGCCCGGGCGGTTCTCGGTGCTCGCCGGGTTCGTCGAGCCGGGGGAGTCGGCGGAGGGCGCGGTCGCCCGCGAGGTGGCCGAGGAGGTCGGGCTCACCGTCACCGACGTCCGCTACGTCAGCAGCCAGCCCTGGCCGTTCCCGCAGTCGCTGATGCTCGGTTTCGTCGCCCGAGCGGTCGGCGACCTCGAGCTGCGCCTCGACCCCACGGAGATCGAGGAGGCCCGCTGGTGGACCCGCGACGAGCTGGTCTCGGGCAACGGCCCCGAGGCGCTGCCGCCGCCGGTCTCCATCGCCCGGCACCTCATCGACCGCTGGGTCGACGGCCAGCTGGCCTGAGCCCGCAGGACGGGTGTGCCGTCGGGCCCGACCAGGGGCCCGCCCTGAGCTCGCGAGGGGTGGGGAGGTCGGGGCCCTCCGTCAGCTGAAGCGTCCCTGGAGCACCAGCGCCGGGTGCTCCGGCCGGTCGGCGAGCACCACGGCGTCGGCCAGGGCGGCGGGGTCGACCTCGTCGTCGTAGCGGTCGAAGGCCGGCAGCTCCCAGGC
Source organism: Geodermatophilus sp. SYSU D01119 (assembly GCF_054049975.1). Classification (NCBI taxonomy): domain Bacteria; kingdom Bacillati; phylum Actinomycetota; class Actinomycetes; order Geodermatophilales; family Geodermatophilaceae; genus Geodermatophilus; species Geodermatophilus sp. SYSU D01119. Next base: position 9,500 of record NZ_JBJGYL010000024.1, read on the forward strand.
CTGCTCCGCCGGGAACCGCCGTCGCCGGGCGGCGGGGGCCACCCGCAGGTGGACGACGACGTCGAACGCCAGCCCCACGCCCTGCAGCAGCGGGCCCGGCACGAGCAGCACCCCGCGCGGGGGCATCGGCTCGTAGCCGGCCCGCGCCGCGCGGTCGCGCGTGACGTCCCACAGCACCGGCAGGTACTCGGCGGGGCCGCCGGGACCGACCCGGTCGAGGACCTCGCGGGCCAGCGCCCGGGCGTCCAGCCAGTCGGTGTAGCGGGCGTCGGGGTCGGTGCGGCCGTGCTCGAGCCGCAGCGAGGCCGGCCGGAGGAACCCGGCCGCGGGCACGACGACGGCAGGGCGGCCGAGCGGGGGCAGCCGCTCGGCGACCGCCCGGGCGAGCGCCTGCGGGTCGGCGACGTCGGGGCCGTCGACGGCCACGCGCAGCGCGGCGGCGCCCGGCTCGGGATCGGCGTCGGCGAGGAGGGCGGCCAGCCGGTCGGCCAGCGCGCCCGGGGTCAGCGGCTCCGGACCGCTCAGGGGCGGCCGTCCGCCGGGACCGCGGGGCCGGGCCGGTGCGCGCCGCGCTCGACCCGCCGGCCCGGTGGGCGGCGCGGGACCGGCGGCAGCACCGGGACGGGATCGGCGGACGGGGCCGCGGGGACGGCGGGCGTCGTCGGCTCGGCGAGCCGGTCGAGGGTGGCCATCACCTCGCGGGCGAGCTCGTGCACCGGGCGGCCGAGGGAGCGGGCCTGGCCGCGCATCAACTCGAAGGCGGTGCGCGGTGCGGTGGCGTGCCGCTCGGCGAGGACGCCGATGGCGCGCTCGGTGGCCACGCGGGCGGCGAGGGCGTGCTCGAGCTGGGCGACGGTCCGTTCCAGCGCGGCGATCCGCGCGTCGCGGGGGTCGGCGTCGGGGGCCGCGTCGCCGTTGCCGCGGGCCGCGCGGCGGGCGGTGCGGTCGGGGTCGGTGGCGCCGCCGAGCTCCTCGGCCACCAGGTCGGCGAGCGACATGCCCTCGAGCAGGTCGCCCACGTCCTGGGCGCGGCCGGGCGCGAGCACCCGCCAGCCGCCGCCGGTCCGAGCGACGACCACCGACGGGCCGTCCCCGCCGGGGGACGAGGGCACGGGGGAGGGCACGGGGGAGGGCACGGCGTCCGAGGTCACGTCAGCGTCTCCCGTGGGGGTGACCGGCCGGGTGGCCGGGGCTCGGGCGGCGGTCACGGTCGCGACCCGCCGGGGCAGATGATGCACCGCCGGGGGTCGCGGACCGTGCAGCACCCGCCGGTCAGGCGCCGGGCTGCTGGGCGAGCTGGGACTTCACCTGGTCGATGCTCGGGTTGGTCAGCGCGCTGCCGTCGGCGAAGACGAGCGTCGGGACGGTGCGGTTGCCGCCGTTGGCCTGCATGACGACGTCGGCCGCGGCGGGGTCGCGCTCGATGTCGACCTCGGCGTACTGGATGCCCTCGCGCTGCATCAGCTTCTTGAGCCGCACGCAGTACCCGCACCAGGTGGTGGTGTACATCGTCACGGCGGCGGGTGCGGCAGTCACTCGGGGTCCTCCCAGGGAGCGGTCGATCGGTCCGGGGCGCAGGGCGTCCCGCCGTGGGTGAACGCCCGGGGGCCGCGGGACCTTCCCTCCACAGCCGCGGGGTGTCCCGGCCGGATGTCGGCAGGGGCTGGGAGACTCGGTGCTGCACGCCCGCCCCGTCCCCCCGAGGAGTACGACCGCATGCCGCGGACCGCCGACCTGCCCAGGTCCGCCGCCCCCTCCGCCGGGGCCGAGGCCGTGCTCGCCGGGCTCGACGAGGAGCAGCGCGCCGCCGCGTCGGCCGTGGAGGGGCCGGTGTGCATCCTCGCCGGCGCCGGCACGGGCAAGACCCGCACGATCACCCACCGCATCGCCTACGGCGTGCACGTCGGCGCCTTCGTGCCCGAGCAGGTCCTCGCCGTGACGTTCACCGCCCGCGCCGCCGGCGAGCTGCGCTCCCGGCTGGCCGGCCTCGGCGTCGGCGGGGTGCAGGCGCGCACCTTCCACGCCGCGGCGATGCGGCAACTGCGCTACTTCGCCCCGCGCGTGCTCGGCGGGCCGATGCCGGCGCTCGTGGAGAACAAGCTGCGCGTGGTCGCCACCGCCGCCGCCCGCGCGCGGCTGACCACCGACCGCACCAGCCTGCGCGACCTCGCCAGCGAGATCGAGTGGGCCAAGACCACCCTGGCCACGCCCGAGGACTACCCGGCGCGCGCCCAGGCCGCGGGCCGCGAGCCGCCCTTCGACGCCGCCACCGTCGCCCGGGTGTACGCCTCCTACGAGTCGGCCAAGCAGCGCGACGGCATGCTCGACTTCGAGGACCTGCTCCTGGTCACGGCGTTCGCGCTGGAGGAGCACCCGGACGTCGCCCGCCAGGTGCGCGCGCAGTACCGGCACTTCGTCGTCGACGAGTACCAGGACGTCAACCCGCTGCAGCAGCGGCTGCTCGACGCGTGGCTCGGCGGGCGGGCCTCGGTGTGCGTCGTCGGCGACCCGAACCAGACCATCTACTCCTTCACCGGCGCCGACCCCGACTACCTGCTCGGCTTCGCCGACCGGTATCCCGACGCCGAGGTGGTCAAGCTCGAGCGCGACTACCGCTCGACGCCGCAGGTGGTCGGGCTCGCGAACAAGCTCATCGGGCAGGCCCCGGAGCGCAGGAGCATGTTCCGGCTCAAGCTGCTCGGCCAGCGCGCCGAGGGCCCCGAGCCCCGCTTCTTCGAGCACGCCGACGAGCCCGCCGAGGCCGCCGCCGTGGCCCAGGCCTGCCGCGCCCTGATCGAGGGCGGGACACCGGCGTCGGAGATCGCGGTGCTGTTCCGCATCAACGCCCAGTCGCAGGTCTACGAGTCGGCGCTGGCCGACGCCGGCGTGCCCTACGTGCTCAAGGGCGGGGAGCGGTTCTTCGAGCGGCCCGAGGTCCGCGAGGCGATCGTCCTGCTGCGCGGTGCGGCGGCCGGCGGCAGCGACCCCGGCATGCTCGTGCCCACCGTGCGCGACGTGCTGGCCTCCACCGGCTGGGTGGAGCACCGGCCGCCGCCCGGGGGAGCGGCGCGCGACCGCTGGCAGTCGCTGGCCGCGCTCGTCGACCTCGCCGTCGACCTGGTCGCCGAGGACCCGAGCACCGACCTGCCGCGCTTCGTCGCCCACCTCGCCGAGCGGGCCGACGCCCAGCACGCGCCCACGGTGCAGGGCGTCACGCTCGCCTCGATGCACGCCGCCAAGGGCCTGGAGTGGGACGCGGTGTTCGTCGTCGGCCTGGTCGACGGCGTGGTCCCGATCTCCCAGTCGCTGTCGCGCCCGGACGCGGTGGAGGAGGAGCGGCGGCTGCTCTACGTCGCCGTCACCCGGGCCCGCGAGCAGCTCACGCTGTCCTGGTCGCTCGTGCGCAACCCCGGGGCCAAGCGGCCCCGCCAGCGCAGCCGCTTCCTCGAGGGGCTGGTGCCGGGCTCGTCGCCCACCGCGCCGGCGCCGCAGCGCAAGCCGAAGAGAGCCAAGGTCGTCCTCGAGGGCGAGGCCGGGGAGCTGTTCGAGCGGCTGCGCGCCTGGCGCAGCAGCACCGCGCAAGCGGCCTCGGTCCCGGCCTACGTCGTCTTCACCGACGCCACGCTGCAGGCCATCGCCGAGGCGCGGCCGACGAGCATCCAGGAGCTGTCGAGCCTGCCGGGCATCGGGGCGCGGAAGCTCGACCTCTACGGCGAGGACGTCCTCGCGACCGTCGGGGGCTAGCCGGTCACGGAGCGTGCCCACCGCACGGTCCTCCGGCGTGGCGTCCCCCGCCTCGGCGACGCGCTCGTTAATTGCGTTGCGCCGCCCGTGTGGCCTTCCCTACTGTCCTGTCTGCGCCGCGGGGGACCCCGCCGGCGCGCCAGACCGAGACCGGCCCGACCGCCGGCTCCGACCCCGGGAGGAGGGGTTCCGATGATCGACATGCGCTTCGCTCTCGCCCCCGCCGGGGTCGCCGCGCCGGGCGGCCTCGACGTGCGTCCGGCCGGCTGCGGCGTCGCCTGGAAGGACGTCCGGGACGCCGTCCTGTCGGCCCGTCCGCGCTACGCCGTCGTCCGGTCGATGACGCCGTTCGACCTGACCGGCACGGCCGTTGCTGCGCCCACCGCCCCGTTCCAGGGGACCGGTCTGCCCACCGGCCTGCGCGGCACCGAGCAGTTCGCCCCCGCCGCCACCGTCCTCGGCGGCCACCGCACCGACATCGACAACAGCACCACCCTCGGGATCCACTCCCCGGGGAGACCGCAGAGCTAGCGCTCGACCGGTCCTCCTCGAGGCCGCGGAACCCGAACCCCGGGATCCGCGGCCTTCGTCTTTCTCGCGGCACCCGGCCCCGACCACCCGGTCGGCGGGCCCCCGCCGGCCGCGCAGACGACGAGTACGAGGAGGAGCGGCAGTGCAGCAGACGATCGACCGCCCGACGTCCCACCGCCGACCCGGGCTCCCCCGGACCGGTGGCGCCACCCCGAGGACGCCGCACACGCCCCTGGCCCCGGCGCCCGTGCGGCGCCCCCTGCCGTGCCGCGGGACCGACGACCCGGACCTGTGGTTCGCCGAGAGCCCCGCGGCCCTCGAGCAGGCCAAGGTCCTGTGCGGCGACTGCCCGGTCCGCGACGCCTGCCTGGCGGGCGCGCTCGACCGCGGTGAGCCCTGGGGCGTCTGGGGCGGCGAGATCTTCGAGCGGGGCGTCGTGATCGCCCGCAAGCGTCCGCGGGGTCGTCCCCGCAAGGTCGTCGCCGCGTGAGCGGGGACGGCGACAGCCGACAGCGAGAGCACTCCCACCGGGCACCCACGCCCGACGAGCACCGAGGACCCACGATGTACAGCTACGAGTACGACCTGGCCACCACGCGGCTGACCGAGCTGCGCGCGGAGGCCGACACCGCCGGCCGCGTCCGGCGACTGCGGGCCGCACGCCGGTGGGCCCGCCGCGCGGAGTACGCCAGCCGGCGTGCCGCGCGGGCCAGCGCCGCCGTCCGCTGAGCGGCGGCGATCCCCAGGGGCACGCGGTGCCCCTCCCGGTCGAGGCCGGGTCCCCGACGCTCCCGGTGCGTCGGGGACCCGGCCTCCTGTCGTCCCCGAGGTGGCTCAGCCGCGGAAGCCGGGCAGCCACTCCTCGAGGACACCCCGGTAGCCGGCGGCGGCGTCGAGCTGGCAGAGCACCCCGATCGAGCCGATGGTCACGCGGTGGATGAGCAGGTAGGCCGGCGGCAGGTTGAGCTGGCGGCCGAGCTTGCTCGCGTCACTGCGCGGGTCGGCGAGCCGGGCGGCCTGTTCCTGCATCCACGCGCGGGTGAAGCGGAAGGTCTCCCGCTCGATGGGCTCGAGCATCGGCCGCAGGTAGTCGAGCACGCCCTGGGCGTCCACCTCGATGCCCGGCCGCACGAAGCCCTCGGCGCGCAGGTCGGTCAGCACCTCCTCGGCGCGGCCCTCCAGCGCCCACCGCACCAGCCGGCCGATCGGCTCGGGCAGCCCGTCGGGGAGGCGCGCGGTGGCGCCGAAGTCGATGACGCCCAGCCGGTCGCCCTCGACCAGCCGGAAGTTGCCCGGGTGCGGGTCGGCGTGCAGCAGGCGCGCCCGCGACGGCGCGGAGAAGTGCAGCACCGCCATCAGGTGGCCGGCGCGGTCGCGCTGCTCGCGGGTGCCGTCGGTGATCACCCGGGACAGCGGCACCCCCTCGAGCCACTCCGACACGACGACCTTCGGCGCGCTGGCCACCACCCGCGGGACGACGATCTGCGGGTCGCCGGCGAACGCGGCGGCGAACTGCCGCTGCGCATCGGCCTCCAGGCCGTAGTCGAGCTCCTCGACGACCCGGGCCTTCAGCTCGGCGATCAGCGGCTTGACGTCCATGCCGGGGAACACCGCGGCGAACAGGCGGGCGAAGCGGGCGAGCTGGTTGAGGTCGGCCATCAGGGCGGTCGCGGCGCCCGGGTACTGGATCTTCACGGCGACGTCGCGGCCGTCGCGCCACGTGGCCCGGTGCACCTGGCCGATGCTGGCCGCCGCCGCGGGCTGGTCGTCGAAGTCGCGGAACCGGGTGCGCCAGGTGCCGCCGAGCTGCTGGGCGAGGACCGCGTGCACGGTCCGCACCGGCATCGGCGGCGCCTCCTCCTGCAGCTTGACCAACGCCTCGCGGTAGGGGGCGGCCACCTCCTCGGGCACCGCGGCCTCGAACACCGACAGCGTCTGGCCGAGCTTCATCGCCCCGCCCTTGAGCTGGCCGAGCACGGCGAACAGCTGCTCGGCGGTGCGCTGCTGCAGCTCGGCGGTCACGGCCTCCGAGGACCGGCCCGACAGCCGCTTGCCGATGCCGAGCGTGGCGCGACCCGCCGCACCCAGGGGGAGCGACGCCAACCGGGCGGTCCGTGAGATCGAGCCCCTCGGGATCCCCCGTGCGTCGTCGCTCACCGTGCCATTGTCCCCTCCCGGACGCCGTCGCCGCTGACGGGACGGGGGACCGGCTCCCCGATCGGGCCGCCGGTGCACCCGCACGAGGGGTGCGCGGGCCAGGGCCGGCGGCGGGGGACCAGGTCAGGCGGGCGCAGCTCCAGCGCGCCGGACAGCGTCGCGGGGCTCCCGCTGCCGTCGAGATAGGCCAGCACCTGCTGGGCGGCGGCCAGGCCGGTGGCCCAGCAGGTGAGCGTCGCTCCGCCGGCCGGCCCCGCACCGGTGGCCAGCTGGGCGGCGAGCAGCGGCCAGCGCGGGTCGGTGTCGCGGCGGTGCAGGTCGGCGCAGCGCAGGCAGCTGGTCACCCCGGGCACCACGAGCGGCCCGACGACGCCGGTCTGGCCGCGCACCGTGGCCACCAGGTGCGGCACCCCGGCGTCGTGCAGCCCGGCGACCAGCGGGTCCGACGCCGACCACGGCCGCGACAGCACGACCAGGTCGGGGGAGACGCCGGACGGCAGCGGGCGCAGGTCGGCCAGCGGAGCGGCGCGGCGCACGGCGTCGGCGGCGGCCGGCCCGCGCGGGCGGCCCTCGTCGCCGGCGCCCAGCCCGCCGACGACGGCGTCCGCGGCGGTCACCACGCCGTCGTCGCTGACGACGGTCCGGCCGACGCCGCTGGCGGCCAGCAGCGCCGCGAGCGGCACGCCGACGCGGGTGGCGCCGTCGACGACGACGGCGGCCGCCCGGCGGGCCCGCCAGCGCCCGGCCCCCGAGCGCGTGGCGGGGAGCTCGGCGGCGGTGCGGGCGGCGGCGGCCGGCCCGGCGTCGGAGGCCAGCAGGTCGGCGGCGTCGGCGTCGACGAGGGTGCCGGCGTCGCGCAGGGCGTCGAGGAGCGCGCCGACCGGGCCGGGGTCCAGCCCGGACGCGGCGGCGTCGGCGAGGACCGCCCGGCGGGTGCGGTGGCCGTCGAGGCCGCGCAGCAGGCCGGTGAGGGCGGCGGGGTCGGTGCCGGTGAGCACCGCGCCGGGCCCGTCGACCCCGCCGACCTGCAGGGCGTCGGGGGCGCGGTGCAGCAGCGGCGTGCCGGGCGGCAGGAGGGGATGGGCGTCGGGCACCGGCGCAGGGTGCCAGCGGACCGCGCGGTCCCGCCCGCGCTGTCCACAGGGCCGTGGGACGGCGACGGCGGCGCCCGCCGTGCGGACGCCGCCGTCGTGGAGCCGGTCCCGGAGGTCAGGCCTTGCCGAGGATCCGGTTCATCTTGGTGCCGCAGACCGGGCAGGTGCCCTGGGCCATCCGGCGGCCGGACTCGCTGACCTTGACCTCGCCGTCGAAGTCCCGCTTCTCCTTGCACTTCACGCAGTAGCCGTTGTAGCTCTCCGCCACGTCCGTCTCCCCTCCGGATGCTCGACCCCCGCTCCGGGCGCCCTCGTCGCGGAACGCTACCCGGACGGCACCGTCCGACCCGGCGCGGCGGGCGGCCCCGGGTGCCCACGCTGCCCACAGCCTGTGGACAGTCCTGTGGGCAGCGTGGGGACCCGGCGGCGTGTCCCTGTGCGCGGGCCGGGGACGGGGCGGTGGAGCGTCCCCGGCCCGCGTCCCGGAACAGGTCCGTCACCTGCGACGACGCCCCGCGGGGGCTGTGGACGGCGGGAGGGCCCGGCGGTCCGCCCGGCTGTCCACCGTCCGTGCGACTCGTACCCGAGCGGGTGGCTCCCCCGGGCGCGTCGGGGAGGGGCGGGCAACTACGGTCCTCCCGTGCCCGGAACGACCCCCGACTCCTCGCACGGCCCCGCCTCGGCGCTCGGGCCGGTCGAGGTCCGCCGCAGCGCCCGGCGCCGCCGGACGGTGACCGCCTACCGCGAGTCCGGTCGCACGGTCGTGCTCATCCCCGCTGCCTTCACGCCCGCGGAGGAGCGGCGCTGGGTGGCGCAGATGGTGGCCAAGCTGCAGACCCGCGAGGAGCGCCGCCGGCGGTCCGTGGGCGGCGACGACGAGCTGATGGCCCGGGCGCGGGCGCTGTCGGAGGCGCACCTCGACGGCGCCGCCCGCCCGGCCAGCGTGCGGTGGGTGGACAACCAGCAACGCCGCTGGGGCTCGTGCACCCCGGCCGACGGCAGCATCCGGCTGTCCAGCCGGCTGCGCACGATGCCGGCCTACGTCGTCGACTACGTGCTCGTGCACGAGCTGGCGCACCTGCTCGAGGCCGCGCACGACGCCCGCTTCTGGGCGCTGGTGGCGCGGTACCCGCAGGCCGAGCGGGCCCGCGGCTTCCTCGAGGGCGTGGAGTCCGCCCGCGCCGACGGCGCCGCCCCGGCCGGGGACGACGACCTCGTCGACTGAGTGCTCCGTCGGCCTACCGGCCCACTGGGTGCTCCGTCGGCCTACCGGCCGACACCGCGACCAGGTGCCGTCCCCGACGTGCGCTGAGCCCATCCCGCCGCTCGATCGCGGGAGCCTCCGGCCCCCACTCCTCGGGCGCCCCGCAGGGCGGCCTCAGCGGGTGGGGGAGTCCCCACCGTCCGCGTCGCCGCCCGAGTCCCCGTCGTCCGAGGCGGTGTCGCCACCGCCCTGGGCCTCCGCCTCCTCGGTGAGGGCGCGCAGCTCGTCGTCGACACCCTGGCGGGCCACGAAGTCCAGCGGCTCGTCGAGGTCGTCGGAGGTGGGCAGCAGGTCGGGGTGCGACCACAGCCGGTCGCGCTCGGCCGACCCGTACCGCTGCGCCATGGCGCCCCAGACGGTGGCGGCGTCGCGCAGGCGGCGCGGGCGCAGCTGCAGGCCGACGAGCGTGGCGAACGTCTGCTCCGCGGGACCGCCGGAGGCGCGGCGCCGGCGCATCGTCTCGGCCAGCGCGCCGTGCCCGGGCAGCCGCTCACCGGCCGCGGCCGCGACGACGGCGTCGACCCAGCCCTCGACCAGCGCGAGCAGCGTCTCCAGCCGGCGCAGCGCCATCTGCTGCTCGGGCGTCTCCTCCGGCTCGAGCAGGCCGCTGCCCAGCAGCTCCTGGATCGCCTCGGGGTTCGACGGGTCGAACCCGCCGCCCATCGAGCCCATCGCGTCGTTGAGGCCGCGCTCGATGGCCTCGCGGTCGATCGTGATGCCGCGGGCGTAGGCGTGGACGGCGTCGTGCAGCTGCTGGCGCAGCCACGGCACGTGCGCGAACAGCCGCAGCGACGCCGCCTCGCGCAGGGCGAGGAACAGCCGCACCTCGTCGGCCGGGCGGTCGAGGCCCCCGGCGAACTCCGCGACGTTCTGCGGCACGAGCACCCCGGAGCCGGCCGGCGCCAGCGGCAGCCCCACCTCGGTGCCGGTCAGCACCTCGCCGGCCAGCCGGCCCATGGCCTGGCCGACCTGGGCGCCGAACATCAGCCCGCCCATCCGGCCCATGATCCCGGCCAGCGGCCCGGCCATCGCCATGGCCTCCTGCGGCAGCGCGCTGGTCATCGCCGCGACGACCTTCTCCGCCAGCGGGTCGATGAGCCGGCTCCACGCCGGCAGCGTCTGCTCCACCCACTCCACGCGCGACCAGGCCACGGCGCGGTCGACGCCGGAGGGCAGGTCGGTCACCTGGTCCAGCCACAGGTCGGCCAGCCGCAGCGCCTCGGTGACGGCGGCGCGCTCGGCCTCCGACGTCGGCTGCGTGCCGGTGGCCAGCCCGCTGATCGCACCCTGCCGCGCGAGGTCCCAGTTCACCGGGCCGCCCGACCAGTTCATGAGCTTCTGCAGCTCGGCGAACAGCGGCATCTTGCCCAGCAGCTCCTCGGGCGTGCCGCCGGCGCCACCGGCCCCGAACAGCGCGCCGAAGCCGAACGGGTCGTTCGGGTTCGGCTGGTCGCGGCGCTCGGGGTCGCGGTCGGGGAGCCCGAAGCCGAACGGCACATCGCTCATGCGCTCCACGGTAGACGGGTGATCACGCCCCCGCGGGCGGATCCGGGGCCCCGCTGTCCGCCGTCAGCGGACGCCCGGCCCCCTGCAGGGGCCCGCCGCGAGCATGCGAGTGGTGGGGGGCAGGGGGTCCTTCTTCTAGGCTGGCCGGTCGTGACCCGTCGCGTCGCCGTCCTCGCCGTCGGTGTGGTGCTGCTGCTGGTGGCCGGGGTGCTCGGGGCGGCGCTGCCGGTGCCCTACGTGGCCCAGGTGCCCGGGCCGACCTTCAACACCCTCGGCGACATCGACGGCGACCCCGTGATCAGCGTCCGGGGCCGCGACCGCAACGAGGTCAGCGGCAACCTCAACCTCACCACCGTCGGCGTGAGCCGCGCGGGCCTGAGCCTGGTGGAGGCGGTGCGCGGCTGGTTCGACGACGAGATCAGCGTCGTCCCCGAGGAGTCGGTGTACCCGCCCGACCAGACCGAGGAGGAGATCGAGCAGGCCAACCGGCAGGCGTTCCTCACCTCGGAGGAGTCGGCGGAGGCCGCGGCGCTCGGCGAGCTCGGCTACCCGGTGAAGGTCGTCGTGCGCGGGTTGTCCGGCGACGACTCGCCGTCGGACGGCCTGCTGGAGGAGGGCGACGCGATCGAGTCGGTGGACGGGCAGGCGACGCCGGACTCGGCCACGCTGACCACCGTCCTCAGCGGGATCGAGCCGGGCACCGACGTCGAGGTGGGCTTCACCCGCCTCGGCGAGCCGGGGACGGCGACCCTGACGACGGCGGCCGCCGAGGGGCGCGCCGGCTCCGTGCTGGGCGTGCTGGTGACCGAGCAGCCCTCCGCGCCCTTCGACGTCGACATCGACGTGGCCGACGTCGGCGGCCCCTCGGCGGGGCTGATGCTCACCCTCGGCATCCTCGACCTCGTCGGCGACACCGACCTCACCGAGGGCGCCGTGGTGGCCGGCAGCGGCACGATCGACGCCGCGGGCACCGTGGGCCCGATCGGCGGCATCCAGCTCAAGATGGTCGCCGCGCAGGAGATCGGCGCCGAGCTGTTCCTGGTGCCGGCCGACAACTGCGCCGACGCGCTCGGCTCCCCGGCCACCGGCCTCACCCTGGCGCGGGTGGGCACCCTCGACGACGCGCTCACCGCCCTCGAGGACCTCCGGGCCGGGCGCACCCCGCAGGGCTGCTGACCCGCGCGCGGCACGGGACCGCCCGTGTGGGGGATGCTGTCGGCCAGCACGGGCCCCGCCGGGGAACCCGGTGCCGCGCCGGACGTTGGTCGGGGCGACACCGGACCGTCCGGCGGACCGGTGTCCGCGCCGTCGGCGACGGCGCGTGTCCGACCGCACGCGGTCGCCCCACCGCGGTGACGCACCTCCCGGTGTGCCGCCGCACCTGCAACTGAAGGAGACCGCTCGTGGCCATGCGGCCCCCCGTGTCCGTGCCGACGCTGTCGCGGCGCGCGAAGGTGGTCATCGGGTCCATCGCCGTGCTGCTGGTGCTGTTCACGGCCATCGGGACGCTGACCAATGTCTACGTCGACTACCTGTGGTTCGACGAGACCGGGTTCACCGAGGTGTTCTGGACCGAGCTCCAGACGCGCGCGCTGCTGTTCGCCGTGGCCGGCGTGGCCACCGGCGGGCTGACCGCGCTGGCCGTGCACCTCGCCTACCGGTTCCGCCCGGCCTTCCGGCCGATGTCGCTGGAACAGCAGAACCTCGAGCGCTACCGCCAGTCGCTCGAGCCGCGCCGCACCCTGGTGCTCACCGCCGTCGCCGTCGTCGTCGGCCTGTTCGCCGGGTTCACCGCGCAGGGCAGCTGGGAGACCTGGCTGACCTTCCGCAACTCGGTGCCGTTCGGCCAGACCGACCCGCAGTTCGGGCTCGACCTGTCGTTCTTCGTCTTCGAGTACCCCTTCTACCGGCTGCTGATCAGCTTCGGCTTCGCGATCGTGCTGCTGGCCCTGATCGGCTCGCTGCTCACGCACTACGTCTTCGGCGGGCTGCGGCTGCAGACGCCGGGGCAGAAGCTCACCGGCGCGGCGATGGTGCAGCTGTCGGTGCTGCTGGGCCTGTTCGTGGCGCTCAAGGCCGTCGCCTACTGGTTCGACCGCTACGACCTCGTCTACTCCGACCGCGGCGAGCTGTTCAGCGGCGCGAGCTACACCGACGTCAACGCGCTCCTGCCGGCCAAGACGATCCTGGTCTTCGCCGCCGCCTTCTGCGCCCTGGCGTTCTTCGCCAACGTCGTCGTCCGCAACTTCCGGCTGCCGGCGGCCGCGCTGGTCCTGCTGCTGCTGTCGAGCCTGGTGATCGGCGTGGCCTACCCGGCGATCGTGCAGCAGTTCGTGGTCCGCCCGAGCGCCAACGAGCGCGAGGCCGCCTACATCGAGCGGGCGATCGCCTCGACCCGCGAGGCCTACGACCTCACCGACGTCGACTACATCGACTACGCGCAGCAGACGACCGGCGACGACGCCGACACCGACGCCGCCCTGTCCGAGCTGCGCAACGACGAGGCGACCATCCCGAACGCCCGCCTGCTGGACCCCAACGTCCTGTCGGACACGTTCACGGCGCGCCAGCAGATCCGCAACGTCTACGGCTTCCCCGACAAGCTCGACATCGACCGGTACACGATCGACGGCGAGACGCGCGACTACGTGGTCGCCGTCCGTGAGCTGGAGAGCGGCAGCCTGTCGGAGAACCAGGACACCTGGATCAACCGGCACACCGTCTACACCCACGGCAACGGCTTCGTGGCCGCGCCGGCCAACCAGGTGGTCACCGGCCAGGAGGGCGGCGAGCCGAACTTCACCAGCCGCGACCTGCCCACCGTCGGCGACATCGACGTCGAGCAGTCGCGCATCTACTACGGCGAGCTCATCGAGGACTACTCGGTGGTCGGCGCGCCGGAGGGGGCCAGCCCGCAGGAGTTCGACCGTCCCGAGGACGGCTCCGAGGGCGAGGTCAACAACACCTACGACGGCGAGGGCGGCGTCGCGATCGGCAGCTTCTTCCGGCAGCTGACCTTCGCCATCTACTACCGCGAGCGGAACTTCCTGCTCTCCAGCGCGGTCAACGACGCCTCCCGCGTCCTCTACGTCCGCGACCCGCGCGAGCGGGTGGAGAAGGCCGCGCCGTTCCTCGAGGTCGACGGCGACCCGTACCCGGCGGTGATCGACGGCCGGGTCACCTGGATCCTCGACGGCTACACGACGTCGGACGCCTACCCCTACTCCGAGCGCATGGAGCTGGGTGAGGCCGCCGCCGACGCGCTCACCGGCCAGGGCACGACGGCGCTGCCCAACGAGCAGTTCAACTACATCCGCAACTCGGTCAAGGCCACCGTCGACGCCTACGACGGCACCGTGCGGCTGTACGAGTGGGACGAGGAGGACCCGGTCCTCAAGGCGTACGAGGCCGCGTTCCCGGGCGTCATCGAGCCGCGCTCGGAGATGAGCGAGGAGCTCGTCGGCCACGTCCGGTACCCGGAGGACTTGTTCAAGCTGCAGCGGGACATCCTCACGCGCTACCACGTGAGCAACCCGAGCGACTTCTACCAGCAGAACGACCGCTGGGCGGTGCCCACCGACCCCACGCAGTCGGAGGAGACCCAGGCCACCGGTGAGGCGCAGCCGCCGTACTACATCCTGGCCGCCCGGCCGGGGGAGGACGGCGCGACGTTCCAGCTCACCAGCGCGCTGAACGCCTTCCGCCGGCAGAACCTCTCGGCGTTCATCTCGGCGTCGAGCGACCCGGACACCTACGGGTCGATCCAGGTGCTGCAGCTGCCCGGCAACACCCCGTTCCGCGGGCCGCAGCAGGTGCAGCAGTCGTTCAACACCAACGACCAGGTGGCGCGTGACCTCACGCTGTTCAACAGCGAGGACTCGCAGGCGGTGTTCGGCAACCTGCTGACGCTGCCGATCGGCGCCAACGGCCTGCTGTACGTGCAGCCGCTCTACGTCGAGGGCACGGGGGAGAACTCCTTCCCGCTGCTGCGCAAGGTGCTGGTCAACTACGGCGGGCGGGTCGGCTACGCCGACACCCTCTCCGACGCGCTGGACCAGGTCTTCGGTGCCGGCGCGGGCGACACCGCGACCGACTCCGACGACGCGGACACCACGCCCGACCCGCAGGAGCCGGCCGAGCCGACGACGCCGCCCGCCGACCCGTCGGCACCGGCCGACCCGACCACCCCGCCGGACGGCGGCGGCGCGTCGACGCCGGAGCTCGACCAGGCGGTGTCCGACCTCGACGAGGCCCTGCAGCGGCTCGCCGACGCCCAGCGCTCCGGCGACTTCGCCGCGCAGGGGCAGGCGCTGGCCGACCTGCAGGCCGCCGTCGAGGCCTACGAGGCGGCGCAGGCCGCAGCGGGCTCGGCGGGCTCGGCGGCCCCGGCGTCGCCCACCGGCTGACGCCGGCCGCACGGCAGTCCGGACCCCGGTCCTCCTCGCGAGGGCCGGGGTCCGCTGCTGTCCGGGGTCCGCTGCCGTCCGGGGGGCCGCGTGGCCGTCGCACCCCGCGTGCGGAAGGGTGGACGCGGCCGACGCGCGCGAGCAGGAGGACACATGCGGATCAGCGAGACCCCGGAGTGGCGGGCCCTGGCCGAGCACCACGGCGAGATCGGGGACCGACACCTGCGCGACCTCTTCGCCGAGGACCCGCAGCGGGGCACCGACCTGGTCGTCACGGCCGGAGACCTGTACCTCGACTACTCCAAGAACCGGCTGACCCGCGAGACGGTGCGGCTGCTCGCCGCGCTGGCCGACGCCGCCGGCCTGCGGGAGCGCACCGAGGCGATGTTCCGCGGCGAGCACGTCAACAGCACCGAGGACCGCGCGGTGCTGCACGTGGCGCTGCGCGACCCGCGGACCAGCGGCCTGGAGGTCGACGGGCACGACGTCAACGCCGAGGTGCACGAGGTGCTCGGCCGGATGGCGTCCTTCGCCGACCGCGTGCGCAGCGGGGAGTGGACCGGGCACACCGGCGAGCGGATCCGCGCGGTGGTCAACATCGGCATCGGCGGCTCCGACCTCGGGCCGGCGATGGCCCACCAGGCGCTGCGCGACTACTCCGAGCGGTCGATCAGCTTCCGGTTCGTCTCCAACATCGACCCGACCGACCTCGCCGAGGCCACCCGCGACCTCGACCCCGCCAGCACGCTGTTCATCGTCGCGTCCAAGACGTTCACCACGCAGGAGACGCTGACGAACGCCCGCGAGGCCCGGCGCTGGCTGCTCGAGGGGCTCGGCGGCGACGAGGCGGCGGTGGCGAAGCACTTCGCCGCGGTGTCGACCAACGCGCGGAAGGTCGCCGAGTTCGGCATCGACACCGAGAACATGTTCGGCTTCTGGGACTGGGTCGGCGGCCGCTACTCGTTCACCTCGGCCATCGGCCTGTCGCTCATGGTGGCCATCGGCCCGCAGCACTACCGCGAGCTGCTCGACGGCTTCCACACCGTCGACGAGCACTTCCGCACCGCGCCGTGGGAGGAGAACCTGCCGGCGCTGCTCGGGCTGATCAGCGTCTGGTACGTCGACTTCTTCGGCACCCAGACGCAGGCGGTGCTGCCGTACTCGCAGTACCTGGCGCGGTTCCCCGCCTACCTGCAGCAGCTGTGCATGGAATCCAACGGCAAGTCGGTGCGCCTGGACGGGTCGCCGGTCGACGTCGCCACCGGCGAGATCGTCTGGGGCGAGCCGGGCACCAACGGCCAGCACGCCTTCTACCAGCTGCTGCACCAGGGCACGGTGCTCGTGCCGGCGGACTTCCTGGCCTTCGCGCAGCCGAGCGACCTCGCCCACGACAGGGACCTCGACGGCATGCACGACCTGTTCCTCTCGAACTTCCTGGCCCAGCCGCGCGCGCTGGCCTTCGGCCGGACCGCCGAGGAGGTCGCCGCCGACGGGACCGCGGCCGACGTCGTCCCGCACAAGGTCATGCCGGGCAACCACCCGTCCAACGCGATCGTGGCCCGCCGGCTGACGCCGTCGACGCTGGGGCAGCTCGTGGCGGCCTACGAGCACCGCGTCTTCACCCAGGGCGTCGTCTGGGGGATCAACAGCTTCGACCAGTGGGGCGTGGAGCTCGGGAAGGTCATGGCCAACGAGCTGGCGCCGAAGCTGCAGAGCGAGGGTGCGCCGGAGTACGACTCCGACTCCTCGACGAACGCGCTGGTGAAGCTGCTGCGCGAGGGCCGCGGCCGGCCGGCCTGACCGCTCCGGCAGCCCCCTCTGCGGGCCGCCGTCCCCGCGGGGTACAGTGGTCTCACCGACGCGGGGTGGAGCAGCTCGGTAGCTCGCTGGGCTCATAACCCAGAGGTCGCAGGTTCGAATCCTGCCCCCGCTACGACCAGGACCGGCCCCCACCGCTGTGCGGTGGGGGCCGGTGCCGTTCGAGGCGGCGTCTCCTCAGCTCTGCAGTGCGACCGTCCGGTCGAGCGCCCGGGCCGGCGCGACCGGGGAGAGGTCGGCGGGGGCCTGGGGGCGGGCGAACAGGTAGCCCTGTCCGGCGTCGCAGGTCAGCCCTCGCAGCAGGTCGAGCTGCCCGTCCTCCTCGATGCCCTCGGCGACGACCCGCAGGCCGAAGGCGTGGGCAGCGTTGATCATGAGTCGTACCAGTTCGACGCTCGCCGGGTCGGTCGACCGCAGGAAGCTCCTGTCGATCTTGAGCTTGTCGACGTCCAGGTGCTTCAGCTGGCCGATCGAGGTGTAACCGGTGCCGAAGTCGTCGATGCTGACGCCGACGCCGAGCGCGCGCAGCTCCCGCAGGCGCACGATCGCGTTGACGCGCTCGACGAGCACCGTCTCCGTGATCTCCACGATCAGCGCCGACGGCGGCAGTCCCGAGCGGTCCAGCGCGGCGGCGATCTCGTCGACCACCCCGGGACCGGCGAGATGCCGGCCGGAGACGTTCACCGCCACGGTGAGGTCTGCGGCCGCGGGGTCCTCGCGCCGCCACCGGGCGAGCTGCCGGGTCGCCTCGTCCAGCGCCCAGCGGTCGATGTCGCAGATCAGCATGGACTCCTCCGCGACGGGGATGAAGCCGTCGGGGAGCACGAGCCCGTGCCCGGGCCGCTGCCAGCGGATGAGCGCCTCGTACCCCTCGAGCCGCTCCGTGCCGAGGTCGAGCACGGGCTGGTAGTGCAGCACGAACTCACCGGCAGCGAGCCCGGACCGGATGGCGTCCTCCGTGTCGGCCTGTGCGTCGAGTCGCCGGCGCAGCTCCTCGTCGAACAGCTCGACGCGTCCTCGACCCTCGGACTTGGCCCGATAGGCCGCGGCGTCGGCGTGGTGCAGCAGCGCGTCGGCGTCCGTGCTCCCGGGGACGCTCACGGCCGCACCGATGCTGACCCCCACCGTCACGTCCCGCCCGGACAGGCGGATGGGTGCCGAGACCGCGGCGATCAGCCGCTCCCCGAGGTCGACCAGTTCGGACACCTCGTCCAGCGGCTCGATGAGGACGACGAACTCGTCGCCGGCCAGCCGCCCGACCGTGTCGCCACCGCGCACGACCGACCGCATGCGAGCCGCCACGGTGCGCAGGACCTCGTCCCCGGACTGGTGTCCGAAGGTGTCGTTGACCGCCTTGAAGCGGTCGAGGTCGAGGAACAGGAGGGCCAGCCGGGTGCCGTTGCGCGCGGCCCGGTGCAGCGCGGCCCCGACGAGGTCGAGCACGTGGGCACGGTTGGCCAGGCCGGTCAGCGAGTCGTAGGCGGCCTGGTGGGCGAGCTCCTGCTGCAGCTCGTCCCTCCTCCTGCCGGCGGCGACGATCTCCCGGATGGCCAGGGACATCCGCGCGACGACCAGGGAGAACAGGGCGACCGAGGCGACGACGACGGGCCAGCCCTGCACGCTCAGGGAGAAGACGAGCTGGGTGGCCAGCGCGCCGGGCGCGATGAGCACCGCCGCGGTCAGCGCGGCCAGCCGCCGGCCGGTCAGCGGCCGGGGCTCCTCGCTCCCCGGCCGCGACAGCTGCGGCATCGACGGGTGCAGCGCCGACGCGCCCCACAGCACGTAGGAGGCCAGCCACAGGAGGTCGAAGGCCCCGCCCTGGTAGTCCGCGTGGGCGGTGACGACCGCGTACGTGACGTCGGCCAGCAGGGAGGCGGCGACGGCACCGGTGAGCAGGCGGAACGACGCGGTCCGGGCGCCCGGGGCGGTGACGAGGCGGACGAGCAGCGCCAGCAGCAGGACGTCGCCGGCCGGGTACGCCACGCCGACCAGGCGGTCGAGCACGGGGTCGGCCGAGTCGACGATGGGCCCGGCGACGACGAGCCACACGAGCAGACCCAGGCCGATCGTGACGATGGCGCTGTCGACGAGACCGGGGAGGTCGAGTCCCCGCCGGCGCAGCCGGATGAACCCGAGGAGCCCGAGCCCGAGCACGGGATAGGCCGCCAGGTAGAACGCGTCGGCCGGTGACGGGAACGGCGAGACGTGGACGACGTCGGCGTACCAGCTGAAGAGGCAGTCACCGGTCACCCAGCCGAGCTGACCGGCCGCCATGAGGTACCAGGCGCCTGGCCGCCCGGGGCGGTGCAGCCGGATCCCCGCCACGATCGCCACGACGCTCGACAGGCCGACGACGGCGTACGCGACGTCCCGGGGGATGCCCGCCGGCAGCGCCAGGTAGCCGGCCAGGACGAGCCCGCCCGCCGACGTGTACGCGCCCCACGGCCTGATCTGCATGCCGTCCCATCGGCCCGCCGGCGGGCGACCTTGACCCCGCCGTGGTGGCTCACCGGGTGCCCGCCGCGGTCCGGGGCCGGCGTGGTCCCGGATCCCGGTGCCCCTCCTCCGGGACCGGGGAGGCGGTCCGTCCGGACGACCCCTCGCTGACCTGGACCTCCGGGCCCGTCCACCGCCCGTCCGCGTCCGAGGGGGCCGCGGGCCCAGGGACGGGGTCCTCCCGCCGGGCGTCGGGGACCTCCGCCGGTCCTCCCCCTGAGGGGTGGGTCGGGGAGGAGCGACGGAGGTCACCGCGGGCGGCGGCGGGGACCTCCGGGGGACGTGTACAGTGGTCTCTACCGACGCGGGGTGGAGCAGCTCGGTAGCTCGCTGGGCTCATAACCCAGAGGTCACAGGTTCGAATCCTGTCCCCGCTACTGGCACGAGGGCCCCGGAGCACACCGCTCCGGGGCCCTCGTCGTTCCCCGGAACAGGAACGGGCCGGCACCGGTTGGCGCACGGCATGGAGCCGACCGTCCACGACATCCCCGACGCCGACCGCTACGAGATCCGCGACGGCGACCGCCTGCTCGGCCTGGCCGCCTACCAGCGCCGCGGCGAGACGGTGGTCTTCACCCACACCGAGATCGACCCGGACGCCGAGGGCTCGGGCCTCGGCGGGAAGCTCGTCCGCGCCGCGCTCGACGACGTGCGGAGCCAGGGCGGCCGGGTCGTTCCGCAGTGCTCGTTCGTGCGCGGCTGGATCGAGCGCCACCCGGAGTACGGCGACCTGGTCGCGCGCGACTCCTGACGCGTGACGCCGCCGCCCGCCTGGTCGGCTGGGCGGCGTGCGTGTCCTCGTGGCCGGGTGGTCCAGCTTCGACGAGGTGATCGCCACCGTGGGCGACGAGCTGGGCGGGGACGTCGTCGCCGGCTGGTTCGCCGAGCTGGGCCTGCAGTACGACGTCGCCGTCGCGCCGTTCCTCGAGGGCGGTGCGGACGGGCGCGGTGTCGACTGGCGCGACGTCGACCCGGCCGCCTACACGCACGTCGTCTTCGTCACGGGGCCGATCCGCGCCTCGCCGCTGAAGTGAGCTCACGGGCGCCTTCGCCGGGTGCCGCCGCCTCGCCGTCAACGTCTCGGTGGTGGAGGAGGCCGGCCGGGCGCTGTTCGACGAGGTGTGGGAGCGCGACGCCGACGGGGTCGCCCGGCCCGACCTCGCCGCCGACGGCCCGGCCGCGACCGCGCCGGTGGTCGCGGTGGCCTTCACCCCGCCGCAGGCCGGGTACGGCGACCGCAGACGTGCCGGGGGTCTCCGCGAGGAGATCGAGGAGTGGTTCGCCGACCGGCAGCTGCCCTGGTCCGAGCTCGGCATGGACGTGTACGAGAAGCCGCACCCCGGCGCCCCGCGCAGGTCGAGGCGCTGATCGCCCGAGCCGACGTCGTGGTGAGCATGCGGCTGCACGGGCGGGTGCTCGGCCTGGAGGCCGGCCGGCCCGTGGTGGCCTGCGACCCGATCGCGGGCGGGGCCGAGGTCACCCGGCAGGCCGGGGCGCTGGGCAGGCCGCTCGTGGTGCCCGCCGAGGCGCGGGCCTGGCTGGCGGGACGGCTCTGCCGGTCCTGAGCCGTACGGCGCGCCCGGGTGTGTTGCTCCTCACACCCGGTCCTCTCTAGCGTGCGGTCGGAGGTGACCGTTCCGTCGAGGGAGTCGTCCGTGACCATCGCAGCCGTGCCCCCGGCCGACGCCGGGCGCGTCGACCCGGCAACCGTCGACCCGGCAACCGTCGACCCCGCAACCGTCGACCCCGCAACCGTCGACCCCGCAACCGTCGACCCCGCAACCGTCGACATGGCCGGTGTCGACCTGTCCGACCGTGACTGGTGGACGACGCCGCCGGAGT
This sequence comes from Geodermatophilus sp. SYSU D01119, assembly GCF_054049975.1. Lineage (NCBI taxonomy): Bacteria > Bacillati > Actinomycetota > Actinomycetes > Geodermatophilales > Geodermatophilaceae > Geodermatophilus > Geodermatophilus sp. SYSU D01119. Next base: position 30,358 of record NZ_JBJGYL010000024.1, read on the forward strand.
ACCGGCACGCCGCCTTCGACCGGCTGCGCAGCGAGCGCCCCTTCGCCTTCTTCGCCGAGCCCGACCTGCCCGGCATCCCGGCCGGACCCGGATACCACGCGGTCACCCGCTACGCCGACCTGGAGGCGATCAGCTCCCAGCCCGCGGTCTTCTGCTCCGGCAGGGGCGCGGTGTCGATGCAGGACGTGCCGGCCGAGCTGCACGAGTTCTACGGCTCGCTGATCAGCATGGACGACCCGCGGCACGCCAAGATCCGGCGGATCGTGTCGAAGACGTTCACGCCGCGGATGCTCGAGCGGACGCTGGACTCGGTGCGCGCCGTCGTCGACGACGTGCTGGCCCGCGCCCGCGCCAAGGCGGAGGCCGGCGACGGGAGCCTCGACGTCGTCGCCGACATCGCCGCGCCGATCCCGCTGCGGGTCATCTGCGACATGATGGGCGTGCCGGAGGCCGATCGCGCCTCCGTACTGGCCAACTCCAACGTCATCCTGTCCGGCGGCGACCCGGAGCTCATCGAGAACGACGACCCGCTGACCGCGTTCCTCACCGCCGGCATGGAGATGGCGGCGCTCATGGAGCGGCTGGCCGGCGAGCGGATGACCGACCCGCGCGACGACCTCACCACCGCGCTGGTCCGGTCGGAGGTCGACGGCGAGAGCCTCTCCCACCAGGAGATCGCCTCGTTCTTCATCCTCCTGCTGGTCGCCGGCAACGAGACCACCCGCAACGCCATCTCCCAGGGCCTGCTGGCGCTCTCGGAGCACCCCGACCAGTGGGCCCGCTGGGCGGCCGACCCCGCGCTGGACCGCACCGGCGTCGAGGAGGTCGTGCGCTGGGTGAGCCCGGTGACCTGGATGCGCCGCACCGCCACGCGGGACGGCGAGATCGGCGGCCACCCCTTCACCGCGGGGGAGAAGTTCCTGCTGTTCTACGCCGCCGCCAACCGCGACCCCGAGGTGTTCGCCGACCCGCAGCGCTTCGACGTCGGCCGCGACCCCAACCCGCACGTCGGCTTCGGGTCCAAAGGCCCGCACTTCTGCCTGGGCGCGCACCTGGCCCGCCGTGAGCTGCAGGTGACCTTCCGGGCCGTCTTCGACCAGCTGCCCGACCTCGAGGTCACCGGCCCGCCGCACCGGCTGGCGTCGTCGTTCGTCAACGGCCTCAAGCGGCTGCCCGCGCGGCTGGGCGGGGACCGCTGATGCGGGTCGTGGCCGACCGGGAGGTGTGCGTCGGGGCGGGCTCGTGCGAGCTGCTCGCCCCCGACGCGTTCGAGGTCGACGACGACGGCGCCGTCCGGGTGCTGCAGGAGCGCCCGGACGACGCCGTCGCCGTGCGCGACGCGGTGTCGCAGTGCCCGACGGGGGCGATCAGCCTCCTCGAGGAGACCTAGCCGAGGGCCTGCTCGAGGTCGGCGAGCAGGTCGTCGCCGTCCTCGATGCCCACCGACAGGCGCACCAGGTCGCCCGGCACCTCCAGCGGGGAGCCGGCGGCGCTCGCGTGCGTCATCCGGTGCGGGTGCTCGATCAGCGACTCGACGCCGCCCAGCGACTCGGCCAGCGTGAACAGCCGCGCCCGCTCGCAGACCCGCAGCGCCGCCTCCTCGCCGCCGGCCAGCCGGAACGACAGCATCCCGCCGAAGCCGGACATCTGCCTCGCCGCGATCTCGTGTCCGGGGTGGTCGGGCAGGCCGGGGTAGAGGACCCGCGAGACGGCCGCGTGCGAGGTCAGGTACTCGGCGATCCGGGCGGCGTTGGCCTGGTGCCGGTCCATCCGCACGCCGAGGGTCTTGATGCCGCGCACGACCAGCCAGTCCGACAGCGGGCCGGACACCGCGCCCATGGCGTTCTGGTGGTAGGTGAGCTGCTCGGCCAGGTCGCCGTCGCGGACGACCAGCGCCCCGCCGACGACGTCGGAGTGCCCGCCGAGGTACTTCGTCGTGGAGTGCACGACGACGTCGGCCCCCAGCGTCAGCGGCCGCTGCAGGTAGGGGCTGGCGAAGGTGTTGTCGACGACGAGCAGCGCGCCGGCCTCGTGCGCGATCTCGGCGGTGCGCGCGATGTCGGCGACGTTGAGCAGCGGGTTGGTCGGCGTCTCGCACCAGACCACCCGCGTGGACCCGGGGCGGATGGCGGCGCGCAGCGCGTCGGCGTCGTTCAGGTCGGCCGGCGTGTGCTCGACGCCCCAGCGCGAGACCACCTTCGAGATCAGCCGGAAGGTGCCGCCGTAGGCGTCGCCGCCGAGCACGACGTGGCTGCCCGGCTCGCAGACGGCGCGCAACAGGGTGTCCTCGGCGGCCAGGCCGGAGGCGAAGGCCAGGCCCGCGGTGCCCTCCTCGAGCGAGGCCAGCAGCGCCTGCAGGGCGTCGCGGGTGGGGTTGGCGCTGCGGGCGTACTCGTAGCCGCCGCGCAGCCCGCCGACGCCGTCCTGCTTGAAGGTGGTGGCCAGGTGCAGGGGGACGACGACCGCGCCGGTGGCCGGGTCCGGGTCCTGCCCGGCGTGGATGGCGCGGGTGTCGAAGCCGCCGAACTCGCTCACCGGGTCACCCCCGCCAGGTGGCCGAGCACGTCCTGGCGCGTGACCACGCCCGCGGGCTTGCCGTCGACGTGCACCACCAGCGCGTCGGCCTCGCCGAACTCCGCGACGGCGGCGCTCACCGGCTCGCCGGAGCCGATGATCGGCAGCGGCGCGGACATGTGCTTCTCCACCCGGTCCGACAGCGAGGCGCGGCCGGCGAACAGCGCGTCGAGCAGCACCTTCTCGTCGACCGAGCCGACCACCTCGCCGGCCGTGACCGGGGGCTCGGCGCGGACCACCGGCATCTGGCTGACGCCGTACTCGCGCAGGATGTCGATCGCGTCGCGGACGGTCTCGTTGGGGTGGGTGTGCACGAGCTCCGGCGTCGCCCCACCCTTGCCGTGCAGCAGCTCGCCGACCGTCTCGCCGGTGGCGACGTCGAGGAAGCCGTAGTCGGCCATCCACCGGTCGTTGAAGATCTTGTTGAGGTAGCCGCGGCCGCCGTCGGGCAGCAGCACCACGACGACGTCGTCGGGCCCCAGTTGCTCGGCCGCGCGCAGCGCGCCGACGACGGCCATCCCGCACGAGCCCCCCACGAGCAGGCCCTCCTCGCGGGCCAGCCGGCGGGTCATGCGGAACGAGTCGGCGTCGGAGACGGCGACGATGTCGTCGGCGACCGACCGGTCGTAGGCGTCGGGCCAGAAGTCCTCGCCGACGCCCTCGACCAGGTAGGGCCGCCCGGTGCCGCCGGAGTAGACCGACCCCTCGGGGTCGACGCCGACCACGCGCACGCGGCCGTCGCTGACCTCCTTGAGGTAGCGGCCGATGCCGCTGATCGTGCCGCCGGTGCCCACCCCGGTGACGAAGCAGGTCACCTTCCCCTCGGTCTGCTCCCAGATCTCCGGGCCGGTCGTCTCGTAGTGCGAGCGCGGGTTGGCCGGGTTGGCGTACTGGTCGGGCTTCCAGCCGCCCGGCGTCTCGCGGGCCAGCCGGTCGGAGACCGAGTAGTAGGACCGCGGGTCGGACGGGTCGACGGCGGTGGGGCAGACGACGACCTCGGCGCCGTAGGCCCGCAGCGTGTTGACCTTGTCCTGGCTGACCTTGTCGGGGCACACGAAGATGCACCGGTAGCCGCGCTGCTGGGCGACCAGGGCCAGGCCGATGCCGGTGTTGCCGCTGGTCGGCTCGACGATCGTGCCGCCCGGCCGCAGCTCCCCGCTGGCCTCGGCGGCGTCGACCATGCGCACGGCGATGCGGTCCTTCACCGACCCGCCGGGGTTCATGTACTCGACCTTGGCCAGCACCAGCGGTGCATCCGGGCCGAGGTCGGCGGTCACCCGCGACAGCCGGACCAGCGGGGTGCCGCCGATCAGGTCGACGACGGACTCGGCGTACTGCACGCGGACCTCCTCGCGCGGCGCCCCGGGCGGGCGCGCTGCTGCCCCCATCCCACCACCGGTGGGTCCCGCCCGTGCGGGGCGTCGCACCGGCATGACGACGACGGACCCGCGGGCCGACGAGGGCCACGCACCGGTTCCCGGCGGGGTGCGGATGTACTGGCGCCGCGTCGGGGAGGGCGGCGCGCCGCTGGTCGTCGTCCACGGCCGGTTCGGCGTGGTGGGGATGTTCGGCGACGTGCTGGAGCGCCTGGCCGCGGGCCGGCCGACCTCACGGGCTGCTCGCTGGGCGGCGGGGTGGTGCTGCGGGCGGCGATCCGGCACCCGGACGCCGTGCGCCGGCTGGTCGTGGTGTCGGCGCCCTGCCGGCGGGACGGCTGGTTCCCCGACGTCCGGACGGGGGAGTCCGTGTCCTCCGCGGGCCTCGAGGAGATGCGGCAGACGCCGATGTGCGAGGCGTACGCGGCCGTCGCGCCGGACGCGGACGCCTTCCCCGCGCTGATGGACGAGACGGGGGAGCTCATCCGCGGCGACCACGACCGGACCGACGAGGTGCGCCGCTGACGCTGCCCGTGCTGCTGACCGACGCCGACGCCGACGCCAGCCCGCCCGCCCACGCGGCGGAGTTCTCCGCCCTGCTGGGCGGCGGGCTGCGCGACGCCGGCTGGGACGGCTCGGGCCGCCCGGCGTCGCGGCTGGCGGTCCTGCCGGGGCGCACCGACCACGACGTGTTCGCCGCCCCGGAGCTCGCGCCCGTCGTCGACGGGTTCCTGGACTCCGCGGAGACCGGGTCCTAGCCGCCGGCCGGGACCTCGGAGGCGGTGTCGGTGGGGGTGTCGGCCGCCCGCCGCACCGGCTGCCGGGCCACGCCGGCGAGCGCCGGGCGGACGTCGACCAGCGGGGCCAGCAGGCCGGGGGCCGCCGCCCGCCGCTGCACGGGGGTGGGGCTGCCGGCCCGGCCGTCCGGGGATCCGCCGCGGCGTGAGCGCAGGGCGGTGAGCAGGTCGAACGCCGCCAGCACCGACGCGCCGACGATGACGCTGCGGAGACGCTCGTGCCGGTCGCCGCGGCGGTTCTGCAGCGCCACGCCCATGACGGCGAGGTCGACGACGTCGCCGAGCACGCGGGTCCACGCCCAGCCCGGCCGGCCGGCGAGCAGCCCGGCGGCGTGCGCCAGCTCGCGGGCCCCGACGGCGGTGACGACCGGCAGCGCGACGGGGGAGTCGTCGACGCCGGCGAAGCGGGCGACGCCCGACGGCGAGACGAGCATGGAGGTGCCGAGGCCGAGGCTGGCCAGCCCGAGCAGCCGGGCGGTGCGACGGGCGGGGCGCGGGCTCATGGGTCCTCCCGGGGGACGGCTCCCCGGCGGCTACCCGTGGCGCCGTCGGGGAAACGGCCGGTGGCGTCCCGTCGGCGGCCGGGACGAGGATGCGGGCATGACCTCTCCTGCGTCTCCCCGGACCCTCGGCCGGGACGGCCTGGTCGTCTCCGCGCTGGGTCTGGGCTGCATGGGCATGAGCCAGATGTACGGCGCCGCCGACCGCGACGAGTCGATCGCCACCGTGCACCGGGCGCTCGACCTCGGCGTGACGTTCCTCGACACCTCCGACGTCTACGGCGACGGGCACAACGAGGAGCTGGTGGGGGAGGCGATCCGCGGCCGGCGCGACGAGGTGCAGCTGGCCACCAAGTTCTCGCTGCGGCGCAACGACCGCGGCGGCATGGACATCGACGGCCGGCCGGAGAACGTGCGGGCCTGCGCCGAGGCCAGCCTGCGCCGGCTCGGCGTCGACGTCATCGACCTCTACTACCAGCACCGGGTGGACCCGCGGGTGCCGATCGAGGACACCGTCGGGGCGATGGCCGAGCTCGTGCAGCAGGGCGAGGTCCGGTACCTCGGGCTGTCGGAGGCGTCGGCCGCGTCGGTCCGCCGGGCGGTGGCGGTGCACCCGATCGCCGCGCTGCAGAGCGAGTGGTCGCTGTGGACGCGGGACCTCGAGAGGGAGGTGCTCGGGGTCGCCCGCGAGGCCGGGATCGGCATCGTGCCGTTCAGCCCGCTGGGCCGCGGCTTCCTCACCGGGGCGATCACCAGCCCCGACGACTTCGCCGAGGACGACTGGCGGCGCACCCATCCGCGGTTCACCGGCGAGGCGTTCGCGGCGAACCTGCGGCTGGTCGACGCCGTGCGGGCGATGGCGGAGGAGAGGGGCTGCACGCCCGGGCAGCTCGCGCTGGCCTGGGTGCTCGCGCAGGGTCCCGACGTCGTGCCGATCCCGGGCACCAAGCGGCGGTCCTACCTGGAGGAGAACGCCGGCGCGCTCGCCGTGGAGCTCTCGCCCGAGGACCTCGCCCGGCTGGGCGAGATCGCCCCGCCCGGGGTCGCCGTCGGCGGCCGGTACGCCGATGCCGGCTACGCCTACGGCGACAGCCCGGAGCGGGGCGCGGCGTGACCGACCCGAGCTGCGGCGTCGCCCACGGGGCGCCGGCGGAGGCCCCGCCGGGCCGGGTGCTGGTGGCGGTGTTCGACTCGCCGGTGGCCGAGGTGCTGCTGCGCTGGGCGCCGGAGTTGGGCTTCCGCACGGTGCTGCTCGACCCCGACCCGGCCCGCGGCGCCGGCGTCGTCTCCTTCGCCGACCTGCCCGAGGACCTCGGCGACGCCGACGTCGTCGTCACCGACCACCACCGGCCCGAGCTCGGCGAGGTGCTGCGCGACGCGCTGGCCCGGCGGGTGCGCTGGGTGGGCGTCATGGGCAACCCGCGGCACGAGGGCCCGCACGTGGCGGCGCTGGCCGCGCTCGGGGTGCCGCCGGAGGAGGTCGCGCGGGTGCACCGGCCGATCGGCCTGGACATCGGCTCGCGGGCGCCGGCGGAGATCGCGCTCAGCACGCTCGCCGGCCTGCTCGCCGACCGCAACGGCCGCAGCGGCGGGTCCGCGCACCGCGCCTGAGGTCCCGGGTCAGGCTCCCGCGGCCGCCCCGAGGGACCCGCGCTCGCCGAGCACGCGGTCGGCGATGCCGTGCGCCAGCCCGAGCACGCCGGCGTCGCCGTCGAGCTCGCTCCGGCAGATCCGCAGGTCTCGGGTGGCCAGCGGCAGGGACCGCGAGGCGATCCGCTCGCGGATGCCGGCCAGCAGGTGCTCGCCGCCGACGGCCAGCTGGCCGCCGACGACGATGACCGACGGGTTCAGCAGGCTGACGGTGTGCGCGACGGCGGCGCCGAGGATCCGGCCGGCGGCGCGGACGGCCGCCACGACCTGCCAGTCGCCGGCGCGCAGGCCCAGCACCAGGTCGTCGACCGAGCGGACGTCGGACCCGGCGCGCGCGAGCTGCTCGACCAGCGCCCAGCCCGACGCGTAGGCCTCCAGGCAGCCGACCTTGCCGCAGCGGCACAGCGGCCGACCGTCCTGGCGCGCCGTGGCGCCGAGCGACTCGTCGGGGCCGGCGTCGGCCCAGGTGTGCCCGAGGTCGCCGGCCGCGCCCTGGGCCCCGCGGACGACCCGGCCGTTGCTGATGATCCCGGTGCCCACGCCGGTGCCGACCTTGAGGAACAGCAGGTCGTCGACGTCGGTGTGCACGGCGGCGCGCTCGCCGGCGGCCATGGCGTTGACGTCGTTCTCCACCAGCACCGGCACGGGGAAGCGGCGCTGGACGAGCGGGGGCACCGCGACGCCGTCCCACCCGGTCATGATCGGCGGGGAGACGATGCGGCCGGTCGCCGCCTCCACGGGGCCGGGGAGGCTCACGCCGACGCCCCACACGGGCGCTCCGTCCACCTGTGCCCGGAGGCGGGTGAGCCCGTCCAGGGCGGTGCCGAGTACGGCGTCGGGGCCGGCGGCGACATCGGAGGTGGTGTCCTCGCGCGCCAGCACGGTGCCGGCCAGGTCGCAGACGGCCAGCCGCATCCCCGAGGCACCGACGTCCGCGACCAGCAGCTGCCCGCTGGTGGGGTCGAAGCGGAACCGGGTGGCCGGGCGGCCCCGGCTGCCCACCACGAGGCCGGCCTCGGTGAGCAGTCCCGCGTCGACCAGCGCGTCCAGCCGGCTGTTGACGGTCACCCGCGCCCAGCCGGTGCGCTCGCCGACGTCGGCCCGGGTCAGCCCGGCCTCCGAGGCCGCGGCGGAGCGGAAGACCTGGAGCAGGGACAGCGCCCCCGCGTCCATCGGGGGACGCGACTCGGTGGGCTGAGCCACTGCCGACCTCCGTTTCGTGCCTGATGCGAGCCGATTAACTGCTGTTGACGACACGTTAGCGGGTCCTTATTGTCTGGCGCCAGGCATAAAGGAGGCCGCAATGTTGCTGTTGTCCCCGCGCACCCGCCGGGTCCTCACCACCGTCGCCGCGTCGACGGCGACCGTCACGCTCCTCGCCGCCTGTGGTGGCGGTGGGAGCGACTCCGGGTCCTCCGCCGACGGCGCCACCACCGTCGCCGCGGTCATCAAGGGCCTGGACAACCCGTTCTTCCAGGCCATGCAGGACGGCATCGAGACGGCGGGCACCGACACCGGCACCGAGGTCGAGGTGCAGGCGGCGCAGAGCATCACCGACACCACCGGGCAGGCCGACCGGCTGACCACGCTGGCCCAGCAGGACTTCGGCTGCTACCTGGTCAACCCCATCTCCGGCAGCAACCTCGTGCAGGGCCTGGCCCAGGTCGCCCGCCAGGAGGTGCCGGTCGTCAACATCGACTCCCCGGTCGACGCGGACGCCGCCGAGCAGGCCGGGGTCGACATCGCCACCTACATCGGGACCGACAACGCCGACGCCGGCGCGCAGGCCGGCCAGGCGATGATCGACGCGATCGGCAGCGGGCAGGTCGCCGTCATCGGCGGCATCGCCGGCGACGTGACCAGCGGCGCCCGGGTCGACGGCTTCACCGGCGCGGTCGAGGGCACGCTGGACGTGGTGCAGACGGTCGCCGCCGACTGGGAGCGCCAGCGGGCGCTGACGGCGGCCACCGACATCCTCGCGGCCAACCCCGACCTGCGCGGCTTCTTCGCCGCCAACGACGACATGGGCCTGGGCATCGCCCGTGCCGTGGCCAACGCCGGCCGGACCGGCCAGATCGCGATCATCAGCGTCGACGGCAACGAGGAGGCGCTGCAGGCGGTCGCCGACGGCCAGCTCACCGCCACGGTCGCGCAGTACCCCTACGCGATCGGCGAGATGGGCGTGCAGGCCTGCGTCGCCGCCATCCAGGGCGAGGACCTGCCGGCCGAGGTCACCGCGCCGGTCGCGGTCGTCACCGCCGACGTCGCCCAGCAGGCGCTCGACGCCTTCCCGGCGCCGTTCCAGGAGTTCGACAACCCGCTCGCCGACCTCGTCGGCTGACCCCCGGCCGGGCCGGGGGCGCCGCCTCCGGCCCGGCCGACCACCAGGCTCCCGCAGGAGAGGACGCGCCGTGAACGCCACGGACAGCAGCAGCACCCGGACGGCGCCGCCGTCCGCGGCCCCCACACCGGCCGCGGACGCCGCCCCACCCACCGAGACCGCCCCGCGGCGCAGCCTGGGCAACCGGCTCGCCGCCGCCCCCTGGGCCGAGCTGGCCGCCCCGATCGGGCTGGTCGTGCTGGTCGTCGTCTTCGGCATCCTGACGCCGGACTTCCTGACCAGCGGCAACATCGAGGCGATCCTGCTCGCCAGCGCCATCCTCGTGGTGCTCGCCGTCGGGCAGACCTTCGTCGTCGCGACCTCGGGCATCGACCTGTCGGTCGCCTCCACCATGACCCTCGGCGCCGTCGTGCTCGGCCAGTGCACCGCCGCGGGACTCGACATCTACCTGTCGTGCCTGATCGGCATCGGCGCCGCGGCCGTCGTCGGCGTGGTCAACGGCCTCATGGTCGCCAAGGGGCGCATCACCGACTTCATCGTCACGCTGGCCACCCTGTCGGCGGCGAGCGGGCTCGCCCTCGTCCTCGCCGACGGCAAGCCGGTCCCGGTCCTCGACGGCTTCCTGCTCGAGATCGCCGCGGGCGGCATCGGGCCGGTCGCCTGGCCGGTCCTCATCGCCCTGGTCGTCGCCGTCCTCGGCCACGTCCTGCTCTTCCACACCCGCTTCGGCGTGCGCCTGCTGGCCACCGGCGGGTCGGAGGAGGCGGCCCGCAAGACCGGCGTGCACACCAGCCGCATCAAGATCGCCGCGTACGTGCTCTCCGGCGTCCTCGCCGGACTGGCCGCGATCCTGCTCGTCGCCCGCGTCGGCGCGGCCGAGCCCGCCAGCAACACGAGCTTCCTGCTCAACTCGGTGGCCGCCGTCGTGCTCGGAGGGGTCAGCCTCTTCGGTGGCCGGGCCACGATCGCCGGCCCCGTCGTGGGCGCGGTGCTCCTCACCGCCCTGGTCAACGGCCTGACCCTGATCGGGCTGTCGCAGTTCTACCAACCGCTCGCGGTCGGCGTCGTGGTCGCCGCGGCCGCCTTCCTCACGAGGTTCTCCCGATGACCGCCACGCCCGTGAGCCCCGTCCCCTCGCAGACCGGCACCGACCGGGACGAGCTGCTCGTCGCCCGGAACCTGACCAAGAGCTTCGGCAGCGTCCAGGCGCTCAAGGACGGCAGCATCACCGTCCGCCGGGGCTCGGTGACCGCCCTCATCGGTGACAACGGCGCCGGCAAGTCCACGCTCGTGCGCTGCCTGTCCGGCGTGCACGCGCCCGACGGCGGCGAGCTGCTGCTCGACGGGCGCCCGGTCCGCTTCACCACCCCCGAGCAGGCCCAGGCCGCCGGCATCGAGACCGTGCACCAGGACCTCGCCCTGGTCGAGGACCTCACCGTCTGGCAGAACCTCTTCCTGTCCCGCGAGCTGACCCGCGGCTTCGGGCCCGTGCGCTTCCTCGACCGCAAGGCGATGCGGGCCCGGGCCGCGGAGATGGTCGGCACGCTGTCGATCAACGTGCCCGGCGTGACGCAGCGGGTGCGCCGGCTCTCCGGTGGTCAGCGGCAGGCGGTCTCGATCGTGCGCGCCGCCGGCTGGGGCTCCTCGATGGTGGTCATGGACGAACCGACGGCGGCGCTCGGCGTGCAGGAGACCGCCCGCGTCGAGGAGCTCATCCGCGACCTGCGCGACCGCGGGCTGACCGTCCTGCTGATCAGCCACAACTTCGACCAGGTGCTCCGCCTGGCCGACGAGGTGTGGGTCATGCGGGCCGGCCGCAGCGTCGCCCACCGGCACACCGCCGGCACCACCGGCGAGGACCTCGTCGGACTGGTCACCGGCGCCATCAGCGCCTGACCCTCCCCCCCCCCGAACTCCCTGGAAGGACACCCGTGACCACTCCGGACAGCACCACCCCGGCCGTCGCCAACCCGCTGGGCGTGCACGCCCTGGTGTGGACCGGCGACTGGACGGCCGAGTCGAGCCGCTTCGCCATCGAGAGCACCCGCGCGACGGGTTTCGACATGATCGAGATCTCGCTGCACGACCCGGAGACCTTCGACGCCGCGCACACCCGCCAGCTCCTCGAGGACAACGGCCTGGCCGCGGCGTGCTCGCTGGGCCTCGCGCCCGACGCCGACGTCTCCAGCGACGACCCCGCCGTCGTCGCGCGCGGCCGCGACCTGATCGCCCGGGCGCTCGAGTGCGCCGTCGGTGCGGGTGCCGGCCACCTGTGCGGCGTCCTCTACTCCGACCTGCGCAAGTACATGGCCCCGGTGACCCCGGCGGGTCGCGCCAACGCCGTCGAGGCCATGGCGTGGCTCGCCAAGGAGGCGGCCTCGGCCGGGATCACGCTCAACCTCGAGGTGGTCAACCGCTACGAGTCCAACGTCGTCAACACCGCCGCCGGGATGCGGGAGTTCATCGCGGAGACCGGCGGGCAGATCGGCGTCCACCTGGACACGTACCACATGAACATCGAGGAGGACGGCTTCGTGACGCCCGTCCGCGAGACCGCCGGCCAGATCGGCTACGTGCACGTGGGGGAGTCCCACCGCGGCTACCTGGGCACCGGCACGATCGACTTCGACGGCTTCTTCGGCGCGGTGAAGGAGGTCGGGTACACCGGCCCGGTCGTGTTCGAGAGCTTCTCCTCGGCCGTGGTCGCGCCGGAGCTGTCGAACAAGCTCGGCGTCTGGCGCAACCTGTGGGACGACGGCCGCGACCTCGCCGCCCACGCCCGCGCCTTCATGGCCGAGCGCCTGGCCCGCTGACGTGGCCGACCTCCTCCTCGGCGCGGACCTCGGGACGAGCGGGCTCAAGCTCGCCGCGCTCGACACCGCGGGCTCGACCGTCGCCGAGGCGGAGGTCGGCTACGCGGTCGACAGCCCGGAGCCGGGCTGGGCGGAGACGGCGGTGGCCACCTGGCGGACCGCCCTCGACGACGCTCTCGACCAGCTGGCCCCCTCTCTGGCGGGGCACGCGGTGCGGGGCCTGGGCCTGTCAGGGCAGATGCACGGCGTCGTCCTCGTCGACGACGACGGCGCCGCGCTCGCCCCGGCCCTGCTGTGGCCCGACCGGCGGGCCGGCGCCGAGCTCGCCCGCTGGCGCTCCCTGGACGGCGACGAGCGCGCCGCGCTGGCCAACCCGCTGGTGCCGGGGATGACCGGGCCCCTGCTCGCCTGGCTCTCGGTGCACCGCCCGGAGCTGGTGGCCCGGGCGGCCGGCGCGCTGCTGCCCAAGGACGCCCTCCGGGCGACCCTGCTGCCCGGCACCGACTGGCGGCTCACCGACCGCAGCGACGCCTCCGGCACCCTGCTGTGGGACGTCCCGGGGGAGCGGTGGTCGCCGGCCGCCACCGCGGCGGCCGGCATCGACCCCGGCCTCCTGCCCCGCGTGGTCCCCGGCTCCACCGTCGCCGGCACCGTGCGGCTGCCCGTCGGCGAGGTGCCGGTGGTGGTCGGCGGAGCGGACACCCCGCTCGCGCTGCTGGCCGCGGGCACGCGCTCGGGGGTGCAGGTCAACCTGGGCACCGGTGCACAGCTGCTCCGGCCCGGCTGGTCGCCGGCACCGGCGGCCGACCCGCCGGTGCACTCCTATGCCGACGCCACCGACGGCTGGTACGGCATGGCCGCGCTGCAGAACGGCGGCCTCGCGTGGTCGTGGGTGCGCGAGGTGCTCGGGCTGTCCTGGCCGGGGCTGCTCGAGGCGGCCCAGGAGTCGGCCCCGGGGGCCGGCGGTGTCGTCTTCCGGCCGTTCCTGACCGGGGAGCGCGGCGGCGTCGCGGGACCCGACGCGCGCGGCTCCTGGTCGGGGCTGTCGGCCGGAACCACGCGCGCCGACCTGGCGCGCGCCGCGCTCGAGGGCGTCGCGTTCGCCGTCGCGGCCGGGGCGGCGCTGCTCGGCGGGCCCGTCGACGACGGGCCCGCGGTGCTGACCGGCGGCGGTGCGCGGTCACCGTTCGTGCAGCAGCTGCTCGCCGACGTCCTCGGCCGGCCGGTGGTGCACCTGCAGGTGCGCAGCGCCTCCGCCGCGGGCGCGGCCCTGCTCGCCGCCGCCGGCACCGGCACCCCGCTGGAGCCGCAGCGCGTGTACGGGCCGCTGGTGGAGCCCGCGCCGGCTCCGGAGCTGGCCGCGGCCCGGGAGGCCTGGCTGCGGGCCTGACCGGGCCGTCGTCCGGACTGCCGCGGGGAACGGCGGGGGCGGGGCGTCCGTTGATGACGGCGAACGGGCCCGGCTGCGGGCCCCGGCGAGAGGAGGCACCCGACATGGCGTCGGTGTTCGACAAGGTGGCCCAGTTCGCCCGCAGTCCCAAGGGCCAGCAGGCGCTCAGGCAGGTCTCGGCCAAGGCCCAGCAGCTGGCGAAGGACCCGAAGACCAAGGCCCGCATCGACGACGCGCGCCGCCGGTTCTCCGGTGGCCGTGGCACGGGCGGTCCCCGCCCGTAGGTCTCCGCACCGCACACGACGGCGGCCCCTCCCGAGCCGGGAGGGGCCGCCGTCGTCGTGTGTCAGGCCGCGGCGTCCGGCGGCGGCCGCAGGTGCGCGAGCGCGGCGTCGTGCAGCAGGCCGTTGGTGGCCAGCGCGCTGCCGCCCGCGGGGCCCGGGACGCCGGTGAGGTCGGTGAACCGGCCGCCGGCCTCCCGCACGATGACGTCGAGCGCGGCGAGGTCCCACAGCGAGACCTCCGGCTCGCACGCCACGTCGACCGCGCCCTCGGCCAGGAGCACGTAGCTCCAGAAGTCGCCGTAGGCGCGGGTGCGCCAGGACGCGCGGGTGAGGTCGAGGAACCCGTCGAGCAGGCCGCGCTCCTCCCAGCCCGACAGGCTGGAGTAGGACAGGCTGGCGTCGCCGAGCTCGGAGACGCCCGACACCCGGCAGCGCGTCGCCGACTCCAGGCGCCGGCCGGTCCACGCGCCGACGTCCTTGGCCGCCCACCAGCGGCGGTTCAGGGCCGGCGCGGAGACCAGGCCGACGACCGCCTCGTCGCCGTCGAACAGCGCGATGAGCGTCGCCCAGACCGGCACGCCGCGGACGAAGTTCTTCGTCCCGTCGATGGGGTCGAGCACCCAGCGCCGCGGTCCGTGCCCGGTGACGCCGAACTCCTCGCCGAGCACGGCGTCGCGGGTGCGGGCCCGGGCGAGGGTGATCCGCAGCTGCTCCTCGACGGCGCGGTCGGCGTCGGTGACCGGCGTCAGGTCCGGCTTGGTCTCGACCGCGAGGTCGAGCGCCCGGAAGCGGTCCATGCTGATGGAGTCCGCCTGGTCGGCCAGCACGTGCGCCAGGTGCATGTCCCCCGTGAAGTCCCGGCCCGGTGTCATGGGCACCGAACCTAGCGGGACGTCAGTCGAACACCGCGGCGCTCACGCCGCTGGGACCCTCGTACTCGCGGTCCTCGATCTTCTGCAGGGCGTCGATGACGTCCTTGTCGCCGCCCTTGGCGTGCTCGAGGATCTGCTCCTTGCTGGCCGGGTAGTCGATGCCCTTGAGGGCCTTCTGGATGTCGATGGGGCTCACCATGGCGTCCCGCTACCCCCGCCCACGTGCGTCGATGCGCGGATACCGTCGCTGGCGTGGAGGCGGCGACGATCGTGGGGCTCCTGGCCGATCCCACCCGGTTGAAGGTGGTGGCGGCGCTGGCGCTCGGCGCCGGGACGATCGAGGAGGTCGCCGGCGCCTCGGGGCTCTCGCTCAAGGACGTCGCCCTGGCCGCCCGCCGGCTCGCCCGCGCGGGGCTGGTGCGCCGCGACGGGCACGTCCTGGAGCTGCTGACCGACCGCTTCGGCGCCGCCGCGCGGGCCGCGGCCGCCTCGGCGCCGCCGGCCGAGCCGCTGTCGGACGACCCGGCGGAGTCCGCGGTGCTGGCCGCGTTCATCCGCGACGGCCGGCTGACGACCATCCCGGCGCAGCTGACCAAGCGCCGGGTGGTGCTCGAGCACGTGGTGCGGGTGTTCGACGTCGGCGTCCGCTATCCCGAGCGCGAGGTCAACGCGCTGCTCGCGGTGTGGCACCCCGACACCGCGGCGCTGCGCCGGTACCTCGTCGACGAGGGGCTGCTGTCGCGGGAGGCGGGGGAGTACTGGCGCTCCGGCGGCTGGGTGGACGTGTAGTCCCGTCTCCCGCGGAGGACACACTCGGCCGGTGACCACCCCGACGGCCGACGACTTCCGCGCGCTCGCCCGCTCCTCGCCGTGGCTGTTCCGCACCCTGCGGTTCACCCTCCGCCACGGGCGGTCCGAGGGCGCCGTCCGCGTCCGGCTGCGGCGCCCGGGCCGGCTGCGCGTGGAGAGCCTCGACGGGGCCCTGCTGGACGTCGTCCACGAGCTCCCCGGCCAGGGGACCGTGCTGCTCGGCGCGTGGGCGGGTGGGCCCGCCCCGGCGCCCGAGCCGCCCGCGGAGCCGGTGCGCCGCCCCGACGGGCTGGTCGCCGTCCGCCCGTGGGACCGCGCGCAGGCCGACGACCCGATGTGGCAGGACTACTCCTTCGTCGCCCTGCTCGACCCGGTCGAGTTCGCCGACGGCCGCGACCGGGACACCGGCGAGCCGGCCGGGCCGCCGCTCGGGATCGGCGCGGTGCGGGAGGTCGAGCACGGCGGCCGGCCCGCCTGGGAGGCCGTCGTCGCCACGACGGCCACCTACGAGCCGCGCTGCGGGTGCTGCTCCCTGCTGCACGACCCGGAGGTCGACCGCCTCGAGTGGGGGGAGGCGCGCGACCTCGTGTACCCGACGGCGTCCCGGGTCCGGCTGGACGTCGGCACCGGTGTCTGCGTCCTCACCGAGGCTCTCGACGGGACGTTCGCCGGCAACGGCCACGAGGTGGTGGTCGAGGCCGTGGACGAGCCGATGGCCGACGGCCTGTTCGTCCCGGCGCCCCGCCCGACCCGCCCGACCGGCCCCGGCCGGGGCGCGGACGCGGCGCCGGGCCGTCAGTCCGGCTGAGCCAGCCGCACCGTGCCGTCGGGGTCGACCGACCAGCCGGGGTTGTGCGCGACCTCCCAGACGACGCCGTTCGGGTCGCGGACCAGCGCGTGGAAGACGCCGCCGAACGCGCCCTCCCCGGGAGGGGTGAGCACCGTCCCGCCGTGCGCGGCCATGCGCTCGGTCAGTTCCGCGACGGCGGCCCGGTCGGCCACGTTGTGCGCCAGCGTCACCCCGGACACCTCCGGGCGCGCGGGCCCGGTGCCGAGGTCCCGGGCGAAGCCCGCCGTCTCGAAGAAGGCCAGCACCGTGCCCGGCGCGACCTGGAAGAAGACGATCTCGCCGGGCACGTCGAGCAGCGGCGTCCAGCCCAGTCCCTCGACGTAGAAGCGCCGCGCCGCGCCGAGGTCGGCGGTGGCGAGGGTCAGGAAGTGGACCTGCTGCTCCACGGCGACCTCCTAGTGGCCCGGACCGAGCTGTCCCACGGCGTCGAGCAGCCGCCGCACGCTGGCCAGCCGCTCGGCCCGGTTGGCCGGCCCCTCGGCGGCCCAGGCGTCCAGCGCGCAGTCGGGGTCGTCGGCGGAGTGCCCGCACCCGGGCGGGCAGTCGGCGGCGGCCTCGGCGAGGTCGTCGAACGCCGCGACGACGTCGTCGGCGGTGACGTGCGCCAGGCCCAGCGAGCGGATGCCCGGGGTGTCGATGACCGTGCCGCCGCCGGGCAGGTCGAACAGCACCGCCGACGACGACGTGTGCCGCCCCTTGCCGATCTTGCTGACGTCGCCGGTGGCCCGGAACGCGTCGGGGACCAGCCGGTTGACCAGCGTCGACTTGCCCACCCCGGACTGCCCGACGAAGACGCTGGTGCGCCCGCCGATGCGCGCCAGCAGCGGCTCCAGTGGCGCCTCCCTCGACATCGGCACCGCGTCGACGTCGAGTCCGGCGTAGCGGTCCAGCAGCGGCTGGGCGCTGGCCAGGTCGGTCTTGGTGAGGCAGAACAGCGGCGACAGGCCACCGGCGAACGCCGCGACCAGGCAGCGGTCCAGGAAGCCCAGCGCGGGCTCCGGGTCGGTCACCGACGTGACGACGACGAGCAGCTCGGCGTTGGCGACGACCACGCGCTCGGTCGGGTCGGTGTCGTCGGCGGTGCGCCGCAGCGACGTCGTCCGCTCCTCGATGACCACGATGCGGGCGAGGGTGTCGGGCCGGCCGGTGGTGTCGCCGACCAGCCGCACCAGGTCGCCCACGACGACGCCGTGCCGTCCCAGCTCCCGCGCGCGCATCGCGGTGACCTCCTGCGGGACGCCGCCGGGCCCCTCGACGCGCACGGTCATCCGCCCGCGGTCCACCCCGACGACCAGGCCGGGGACGGCGTCGGCGTGCGCCGGGCGCGTGCGGGTGCGCGGGCGCGAGCCCCGGCGGCTGGGCCGGGTCCGGACGTCGTCCTCGTCCGACCGGCTGTCGAGCCGCCGCGGGCTCAGGAGCCCACCCCCGCGGTCGTGCCGAGCATCCCGGCCCAGCGCTCCCGGAAGTCGGGCAGCGTCTTGGTCACCGCCTCGGGGCCGGACACCCGGACGCCGTCGACGGCGAGGCCGAGGACGGCGGCGGCGTGCACCATGCGGTGGTCGGCGTAGGAGTCGACGAGCGCGGCGCGGCCCGCGCCGGGGGTGACGACCAGCCCGTCGGGCAGCTGCTCGACCCGCGCCCCGACGGCGGTCAGCACCTCGTCGAGGGCCTGCAGCCGGTCGGTCTCGTGGCCGCGCAGGTGCCCGATGCCGGTGAGCCGGGAGGTCCCGTCGGCCAGCGCGCACAGCGCGGCGAGCACCGGGGTCAGCTCGCCGACGTCGCCGAGGTCGGCCACCAGCGGCGCGATCCGGCCGGTGCCGGTGACCCGCAGCCCCTCGGGCGTGCGTTCCACCTCGGCGCCCATCCGCGACAGCAGCGCGTCGAGCTGCGCGCCGGGCTGGGTGGTGGCCGCCGGCCAGTCGGGCACGGTCACCCGGCCGCCGGTGACCAGCGCGGCGGCGAGGAACGGCGCGGCGTTGGACAGGTCGGGCTCGACGACGCGGTCGAGCGGGGCGAGGCGCCCGGGCGCCACCCGCCAGCCCCGGTCGGTGGCCGCGACGTCGACGCCGTGCTCGCGCAGCGCGGCGACGGTCATCTCCACGTGCGGCATCGAGGGCACCCCGCCGGCCAGCGCCAGGTCGACGCCGTCGCCGAAGCGGGCGGCGGCCAGCAGCAGCCCGGAGACGATCTGCGAGGACTCGCTCGCGTCGACGGTCACGGCGCCGCCGCGGACCCCGCCGGTGCCGTGCACGGTGAACGGCGCCCGGCCGCGGCCGCCGTCGTCGACCTCGACGCCCAGGGCGCGCAGCGCGGCGATCAGCCCGGCGTTGGGGCGCTCGCGCAGCCGCGGGTCGCCGTCGAGCCGCACCGGACCCTCGGCGAGGGCGGCCACCGGCGGCAGGAAGCGCAGCACGGTGCCGGCCAGCCCGGCGTCCACCTCGGCCGGGCCGCGCAGCGGGCCGGGGGTGACGAGCCAGTCGGCACCGTCCTCGTCGATGCGCACCCCGAGCGCCCGCAGCCCGGCGGCCATGAGGTCGGTGTCGCGGGCCCGCAGCGGGCGCACCACCCGGCTCGGTCCGTCGGCCAGCGCGGCGAGCACCAGGGCCCGCGCGGTGATCGACTTCGAGCCGGGCAGCGCCACCACGGCGTCGACCGGGGTGCTGCGGTGCGGCGTCGACCAGACCTGGCTCACGGGTCCATCCTGCCTGGCCCGGCCGACGCCGCTCCGCGCACGCTCAGCCGCCGACCGGCCGGTCGGCCTTCTTCACCGGCACCGTGCGGACCAGCCGCCGGTTGGCGAACTCGAACATCGCCAACTCCGAGAGCTCGCGGCCGTAGCCGGACCGCTTGATCCCGCCGAAGGGCAGCTCGGGGGAGGAGCCGGTGGGCTGGTTGATCCAGACCATGCCGGCCTCGAGCCGCTCGGCCACCGCGCGGGCGCGGTCGACGTCGCTGCTCATGACGGTGGCGCCGAGGCCGAAGTCGCTGTCGTTGGCCAGCGCGACCGCCTCGTCGGCGTCCTTCACCTTGTAGACGACGGCGGCCGGGCCGAACAGCTCCTCGCGGTAGGCGCGCATCTCCGGCGTGACGTCGGTGAGGATCGTCGGCTCGACGAAGGCGCCCGGGTGGTCGGGGCGCCCGCCGCCGGTGACGACCGTGGCGCCCTTGTCGATCGCGTCCTGGATCTGCGCGTGCAGGTCCTTCGCCGCGCGCTCGCTCGACAGCGGGGCCAGCGACGTCGCCTTGTCGGCCGGGTCGCCGGGGGCGAAGGTGCCGAACGCCTGCTTGAGGCCCTCGACGAAGGGCTCGTAGTTCTCCTCGGTGACGATCAGCCGCTTGGAGGCGGTGCAGGCCTGGCCGGTGTTCTGCATCCGGCCCATGGTCGCGGCCTTGACCGTGGCGGCCATGTCCTCGGCGTCGAGCACGATGAACGGGTCGCTGCCGCCGAGCTCGAGCACCGACTTCTTCAGGTACTTGCCGGCCAGCGCGCCCACCGCGCTGCCCGCCCGCTCGCTGCCGGTCAGGGTCACGCCCTGGATGCGGGGGTCGGCGATGACCTGCTCGACGTCCTCGATGCGCAGGAACGTGTTGGTGAAGACGCCCTCGGGCGCGCCGGCGTCGGTGAACAGCTGCTCGATCGCGACCGCGCACTGCGGGGTGATCTCGGCGTGCTTGAGGATGACGGTGTTGCCCAGCACCAGGTTGGGGCCGGCCACGCGGACCACCTGGTAGAAGGGGTAGTTCCACGGCTCGATGGCCAGCAGGACGCCGACCGGCTTCGTCTCGACGACGGCCTCGCCCTTGCCCATGAGCGGCTGGATCGGCGTGGGCTCGAGGAAGCCGGGGCCGTTGTCGGCGTAGTACTTGAGGATCATCGAGCAGAGGTAGAGCTCGCCGGTCGCCTCGTCGCGGCGCTTGCCCATCTCGGTGGTGATGATCGACGCGAGCTCCTCGCGCCGCTCGTCCATCAGCTCGGCGGCGCGGCGGACCACCGCGGCGCGGTCCTCGACCGGCCGTTCCCGCCACTCCTGGTAGGCGGCGTGCGCCTTCCCGACGATCCCGTCGATGGCCTCGGTCGGGGTGAAGTCGAACTCCTTCTCGACCTGGCCGGTGAAGGGGTTGACCGTCGCGTAGCGCCGCTCGGCGGACTCGCTCGCGGTCTTCGGCTGCTCGTGCGTGGGGCTCTGTGTCGCGGTCACCTGGGTGATCCTCGTCTCTCGTCGGCGTCGACTCCACCCCCGGCCTACCCGCGGCCGCCCGGGGCAGTCGCACCGTCGGTCCCCCCACCTAGAGTCGGGGGCGACGGGCCCGCCGTCCGGGCCCGACAGCCGCCGGGAGGACCAGCCGTGTGTGGTCGCTACGCCGCCAGCCGCCGTCCCGAGGACCTCGTGGTCGAGTTCGAGGCCGTCCCCGCCGAGGGGCAGGAGCCCCTGCGGGCCGACTTCAACGTCGCGCCCACCAAGGACGTCTACGTCGTGCGCACCAAGCGGGAGCGCGACGCCGAGGGCAGCCCCACCGGCGCCGGCCACCGCGAGCTGCGGGCGGTGCGCTGGGGCCTGGTGCCCTCCTGGGCCAAGGACGCCTCGATCGGCAACCGGCTGCTCAACGCCCGGGTCGAGTCGCTCACCGAGAAGCCGGCCTTCCGCTCGGCCGCCCGTTCCCGGCGCTGCCTGGTGCCGGCCGACGGCTGGTACGAGTGGCAGAAGAAGCTGGACTCCCCGGGCAAGCAGCCCTTCTTCATCCACCCGGCCGACGGGTCGGTGCTCGCGATGGCGGGCCTCTACGAGGTGTGGGGGAAGGGCGAGGACCGCCTCTACACCTGCACCGTCGTCACCGCCCCCGCCGTCGGTGCGCTCACCGAGATCCACGACCGGATGCCGCTGGTGCTGCCCCGCGAGCGCTGGGCCGAGTGGCTCGACCCGTCGCGCGACGACGTCGAGGCGCTCACCGGGCCGACCCCGCCGGAGGTCGTGGAGGCGCTGGAGCTGCGCCCCGTCGGCACCGCGGTGAACAACGTCCGCAACAACGGCGCCGAGCTGCTGACCCGGGTGGAGGGCACCAGCGCCCCCGCCGACCAGCCGGCGCTCTTCTGAGGAGACCTGCCCTGAGCGAGCGCGCGCCCGCCGTCCCGTCGACCGACCCGCCCGCTCCGGCCGGCGCCGCGCTGCCCGGGTGGGTGGCCGCCGGGGTCACCTTCCTGTCCTCCGGGGCGGTGCTGGTGCTCGAGATCGTCGGGCTGCGCCTCATCGCGCCCTACGTCGGCATCACCCTGCAGACCAACACCGCCGTCATCGGCTTCGCGCTGGCCGCCATCGCGATCGGCGCGTGGGCCGGCGGCGCCACGGCCGACAAGCGGGACCCGCGCGCGCTGATCGCGCCGCTGCTGGTGGCCGGCGGCGCGCTGGTGGTCGCCGTCCTGCCGCTGGTGCGCTTCGCCGGGTCGTTCCTCACCGGCGCCGACGCCGGGAGCGTGCTGCTGCTGGCCGCCGTCGCCGTCGTGGTGCCCGCCGCGCTGCTGTCGGCGGTGCCGCCGATGGTGGTCAAGCTGCAGCTGGCCAGCCTGGCCGAGACCGGGGCGGTGGTCGGGAAGCTGTCCGGCATCGGCACGCTCGGCGGGATCGCGGCCACCTTCGCCACCGGCTTCGTCCTGGTCGCGGTGTTCCCCAGCAGCGGCATCCTCGTGGGCACGGGGCTGGTCACCGTGCTCGCCGGGATCGCGGTGTTCGTGCTGCTGCGCCGCTCGGCCCCGGGCGGCGGCGGGCGGCTGCCGGCCGCGCTGCTGCTGCTCGCCGTCGCCGGGTCGCTGCTGGCCGCCGTCGCGCCCACGCCGTGCGAGGAGGAGACCGCCTACCACTGCGCCCGCGTGGTGGCCGACCCCGAGCGGGAGTCCGGCCGGGTGCTGCTCCTCGACACCCTGCGGCACAGCTACGTCGACCTCGCCGACCCCACGTACCTGGAGTTCGAGTACGTCCGCGCGATCGCCGCGGTCACCGACGTCGTCGCCCCGGCCGGGGAGCCGCTGTCGGCGCTGCACCTGGGCGGCGGCGGGGCCACGGTGCCGCGCTACCTCGCCGAGGTGCGGCCGGGCACCACGAGCCGGGTGCTGGAGGTCGACCCCGGCGTCGTCGAGATCGACCGCGAGCGGCTCGGGCTCGAGGAGTCCGCGGAGCTCGAGGTGCGGGTCGGGGACGCCCGGGTCGGGCTCGCCGACGAGGACGCCGGCAGCCGCGACCTCGTCGTCGGCGACGCCTTCGGCGGGCTGTCGGTGCCGTGGCAGCTGACCACGGTGGAGGCGCTGGGGCTGGTCGACCGGGCGCTCACCGACGACGGCGTCTACGTCGCCAACCTCATCGACAACCCGCCGCTGTCGTTCGCCCGCGCGGAGCTGGCCACGATGCGCGAGGTGTGGCCGCACGTGCTGCTGCTGGCCCGGGCGCCGGTGCTGGCGGGGGAGGACGGCGGGAACCTGGTCGCCGTCGCCGCGCACCGGCCGCTCGACGAGGACGCCCTGGCCGACGCCCTGCTGGCCCAGGACTCCACCTGGCAGGTGGCCTCCGCCGACGAGGTGGCCACCTTCGCCGGCGACGCGCGGGTGCTCACCGACGACGCGGCGCCGGTCGACCAGCTGCTCACCCCCTACGGCGCCCCGGACGCCTGACCGGCTGCCCCCTGCCGGCCCGTCCGTCCTCTCACCGGCCTGTTCCCACCGCGATCATGGAGCTGCGGTGGCGACCCGCCGGTGCCGCGCGGCGTGTCGCCACGGGGCCTCCGTGATCGCGGGGAGGAGAGCCCCGGCGGGGGGCGTCGTGCGGCCGGAGGCGGACGTCTAGCGGCCGATCGGGGCGGTGCGGGCGCGGGTGAGGCGCACCAGCTCGGCCGGCGGCAGCTCCACCTGCAGGCCGCGGCGCCCGGCGCTGACCATCACCGTCGCGAAGCCCAGCGCCGAGTCGTCGACCACCGTCGGCAGCGCCTTGCGCTGGCCGAGCGGGCTGATCCCGCCGAGCACGTAGCCGGTGGTGCGCTCGGCGTCGGCGGGGTCGGCCATCGCCGCCTTCCGCCCGCCGGCCGCGGCGGCCAGCGCCTTGAGGTCGAGGGTGCCGGCCACCGGCACGACGGCGACGGTCAGGACGCCGTCCACGCGGGTGACCAGCGTCTTGAACACCTGCCGCGGATCGGCACCGAGCGCGGCCACCGCCGCCTCGCCGTGCCCCTGGTCGGAGGGGTGCTCCGGGTCGTAGGGGTGCAGCGTGTGCGCCACGCCGGCCTTCTCCAGAGCCCGCACCGCGGGAGTCGCCGCCACGGCCGGGCAGCGTATCCACCGCCGCCGCCCGGCGCCGCCGAGTTCGGTGGACGAGCGGCCCGCGGGGAATGCACGCCCGGGGGGCCGCCGTTGCAGCGACCGTGAGCAGCACCGTCTCCCTCGCCCGCACGCGGGCCCCGCGCCGGCGGCCCCCGGGCCGTCCCGACGCCGCGCGACTAGGATCGTCCGACGTGGTCGCCCGCACCCGGGCGCCGCAGAGAGGACGGTCGGTGCCTGAGGAGTCCGCGGGCGGGAACCCCGCCGTCGAGCCGGTCGAGACCCCGCAGGTCCCGGGGGCGCCGGTCGAGGTGCCCGAGGCCCGCGAGGGCGGCAGCCGCACCGAGGTCGCCGAGACCCGCGCCGAGCGCGACGCGCGCTTCGAGCGCGACGCGCTGCCCTACCTCGACCAGCTCTACCCGGCGGCGCTGCGGATGACCCGCAACCCCGCCGACGCCGAGGACCTGGTCCAGGAGACCTTCGTCAAGGCCTACTCCGCGTTCCACCAGTTCGCCGAGGGCACGAACCTCAAGGCCTGGCTGTACCGGATCCTGACCAACACCTACATCAACAGCTACCGCAAGAAGCAGCGGCAGCCGCAGCAGTACCCCACCGACCAGGTGCAGGACTGGCAGCTGTACGCGGCGGAGGAGCACAGCTCCAGCGGGCTGCGGTCGGCCGAGATCGAGGCGCTGGACCACCTGCCGGACTCCGACATCAAGGAGGCCCTGCAGCAGTTGCCGGAGGACTTCCGGCTGGCGGTGTACCTGGCCGACGTCGAGGGCTTCGCCTACAAGGAGATCGCCGAGATCATGGGCACGCCCATCGGCACGGTGATGTCCCGGCTGCACCGCGGCCGGCGGGGCCTGCAGAAGCTGCTGGCCGACTACGCCCGCGAGCGCGGCTTCGTCCGCGCCGGCGCCGCCGAGGAGGGCCGGTCGTGACCACCGACCACGAGCACGCGACCTCCTGCGACGACGTCCTCAGCCACGTCTTCGAGTTCCTCGACCACGAGACCGACGACGCCCGCCGCGCGGTCATCGCCGAGCACCTCGAGGACTGCTCGCCCTGTCTGCGGCAGTTCGGCATCGAGCAGGAGTTCAAGGCGCTGGTCCGCCGCCGCTGCGGGGGCGACCCGACGCCGATGGGCCTGCGCGAGCGGATCAAGCTGCAGCTGACCACGGTTTCCTTCGACGAGGACGGCACGCACGTCAGCGTCGAGCAGGTGAGCACCGAGGTGGTCCGGGCCGACCTCGAGGACTGAGCCCCCACACGCGACAGCGCCCCGCACCGGACTCCGGTGCGGGGCGCTGTCGCGTTCGCGCTCAGGCGTTGGGGCGCTTGCCGTGGTTGGCCTTGCTCCCCTTGCGGGAGCGACGCTTGCGTCCACGCTTGGACATCGCTGCCCTCCTTCCTCCGTCGTCGGGTCGCGGTGCGCCGTGAGGCGACCGCCGGGTCTGCCTCCAGGGTCCCACAGGCGGGGGAGTGCGCCCCGGCCGGTGCGGCGGGTGTCGCAGGCGGGGGGCACGATGAGGGGAGCCGGGACGACGGGGACCCGGCTCGGGACGGGGAGGACCGGAGCGTGGCGCAGCACGGGATCGAGAGCGTGCTCGTGGCGGGGCGGGGTCCCGCCGCCTGTGCGGTGATCGCCGCCTGCTCCCGGCTCGGGGTCAAGGCGGTCGCCGTCTACTCCGAGGCCGAGCGCACCGCCCGGCACGTCCGGCTGGCCGACGACGCCGTGCTGCTCGGCCCGGCGCCCGCGGCGGAGTCCTACCTCGCCGTCGACCGGGTGGTCGAGGCCGCCCGCCGCAGCGGCGCGGGCGCGGTGCTGCCGGTGCCGCCGGCGCTGGCCGGCAACGCGGGGCTGGCCGCCGAGGTGGCCGCGGCGGGGCTGACCTGGGTGGGGCCGCCGGCCGAGGTGCTCGAGCGGCTCGGCGGCGACGGCGTCGAGCCGGCCAGCGAGCACGGCCTGCTGGCGCTGGTCACCGAGGAGGGCCTGCGCTACCCGACGGCGGTCGCCCGCGACCGCGCCGCCGGGATCGCCCGCGTCTCCTGGACGCCCGACCCGGCCGGGGAGGTGGGGGGGGGGGGGGGGGGGGGGGGGGGGGGGGGGGGGGGGGGGGGGGGGGGGGGGGGGGGGGGGGGGGGGGGGGGGGGGGGGGGGGGGGGGGGGGGGGGGGGGGCCCCACCCCGGCGCCGGGATCGCCCGCGTCTCCGGGACCCCCCCCCCGGCCGGGGAGGGGCCGCGCGGCGCCCAGCGGCTGGTCGACGTCGGCTGGCGGGGGCTGGTCACCGTCGGCGTCTCCGAGGACGGCGAGCTCGGCGAGGTGGCGGCCGGCTTCTCCCTCGACATGGCGGTCCTGG
This sequence comes from Geodermatophilus sp. SYSU D01119, assembly GCF_054049975.1. Lineage (NCBI taxonomy): Bacteria > Bacillati > Actinomycetota > Actinomycetes > Geodermatophilales > Geodermatophilaceae > Geodermatophilus > Geodermatophilus sp. SYSU D01119. Next base: position 56,276 of record NZ_JBJGYL010000024.1, read on the forward strand.
AGCGGGCGCACCGCGTCGACGCCGTCGACCTGGCGCTGGCCACCGCCGCCGGCCGCCGGGCGCCGCGCCGCCGCACGGCCGAGGAGCACCCGCCGCGCGCCGCCGTCGTCGTGCAGCTGCGCTCGACCCTGCCGCCCGGACGCGCCGGGCGGGTGAGCGGCCGGCTGCCCGCCTCCGGGCGGCTGCGCGGCGCCACCGGCGGGACCGAGGTGGTCGCGGTCAGCGGCTACGACCCCGGCGACCGCCTCGACCCCTGGTACGACGCGCTGCTGGCCACCGTCAGCGCCGGCGCGGCCGACACCGCCACCGCCGCCCGAGCGGCCGGCGCGGCCCTGTCGGACCTGCCGGAGACCGGGGTCCCGCACGACGGCGCCGAGGTGTGCGCGGTCCTCGACCGGCTCGCCGCGGGCGACCCGGCGCCGGGCGCCTGAGGGCCGCCACCGCTGCTGCCCGGCACCCCGCCTGGTTGGATGGGGTCTCCGAGCCGAGGGGGTGCCGCGTGGCGGTCGAGGAGATCCACGCCGAGATGGTCTCCAGCGTCTGGAAGGTCCTCGTCGCACCGGGGACCGAGGTCGCGGCGGGGGACACGCTGGTGATCCTCGAGTCGATGAAGATGGAGATCCCGGTGCTCACCGAGCGCGCCGGCGTCGTGCAGGAGCTGCACGTCGTCGAGGGCGAGGTGCTGCAGGAGGGTGACCTCATCGCCACCGTCGGCGACGCCTGAGCCTCACAGCTGCAGCGCGTACACCAGCAGGTCGATGCCCGGGCGCGGGCTCCAGTCGCGCTCCGGCAGCCGGGTGAAGCCCAGCCGGCCGTAGAGCCGGTGCGCGGCGGTCATCCGCGGGTCGGTCGAGAGCACCATGCGCCGCTTGCCGGCCGCCCGCGCGCGGTCGAGGCAGACCCGCACGAGGGCCTCGCCGACGCCGCGCCCGCGCGCCACCGGGTCGACGACGAGCATCCGGAAGGCCGCCTCGTCGTCGGAGTCGGTGACCTCGCCGAAGTCACCCTCGAGCACCAGGGCGACCGCGCCCACCACGACGCCGCCGTCGCGGGCGACGAGCAGCTGCGAGCGGCCCGCCCGGCCGGCGACGTCGGCGAGCTCCGCCTGGTACTCGTCGGAGGCGAGGCGCTCGGCGCGGTAGACGCCGGCGGTGAGCTCCGCGATGCGCGGCCAGTCGGCGCGGACGGCGTCCTCGACGCGCACGGGGGACGGGACGGGGGAGGGGAGCGCCACGCCGTCCGAGCCTAGGCAGCGGCCCCACCTACCCTCGGGGGCACCATGAGCACCCTCTCCGAACGCCTGCACCGCGGCTCGGCGACCGCCCCCTCGCAGGTCGACCACGCCCGGCGCCTGGTGGCCGACTGGCAGCTGCTGGCCGACCTGGCCTTCGCCGACCTCACGCTGTGGGTGCCCCTGCGCACCGGCGCGTGGTGGTGCGTGGCGCAGGTGCGCCCGCTCACCGCGCCCACCAGCCAGCCCGAGGACCTGGTGGGCAGCGAGGTCGACGGCGCGGGCGCGGACGCGTTCCGGCTGGCGCACCGCGAGGGCCGTCCGGTCACCGAGGGCGACGTCGACTGGTCGGGCACCGCGCCGCGGCGGCGGGAGATCATCCCGGTGCGGCACGACGGCGTCGTCGTCGCGGTGCTGGCGAAGGACACCAACCTCGCCGTCACCCGGTCGCCGTCGACGCTGGAGCTCACCTACCTCGACATCGCCGCCGACCTCTGCCTGATGGTCTCGGCCGGCACGTTCCCGCCGGAGAAGCTGCTCGACGCCGAGATGAGCCCGCGGGTGGGCGACGGGCTGGTGCGCCTGGACGCGGCCGGGCGGGCCGTCTACGCCAGCCCCAACGCCCTGTCGGCCTACCGGCGGCTCGGGGTGACCGGCGACCTCGTCGGCGCGGACCTGGCGAAGCTCACGCGCGCGGCGGCCTGGGACCGGGTGGCCGGCGAGGCCGTGGCGGCGAGCATCGCCGCGGCGGTGGCCGGGCGGTTCCCCGACCCCACCGACGTCGAGGGGGCCTCGGCCGTGCTGCTGGTGCGGGCGCTGCCGCTGCAGGCGCCGGGCGCGGAGGAGGGGGCGCTGGTGCTGGTGCGCGACGTGACCGACCTGCGCAGCCGCGACCGGGCGCTGCTCACCAAGGACGCGACGATCCGCGAGATCCACCACCGCGTGAAGAACAACCTGCAGACCGTCGCCGCGCTGCTGCGGCTGCAGGCCCGGCGGATGACCGAGCCGGCGGCGCGGGCGGCGCTGGAGGAGTCGGTGCGGCGGGTGGCCTCGATCGCCGTCGTGCACGAGACGCTGGCCGGCAGCCGGGAGGACGTGGTCGACGTCGACGACGTCATGGACCAGGTGCTGCCGATGCTCGGCGACCTCACCTCGATCGGCCCGGCGGCTCGCACCCGGCGGGTGGGACGCTTCGGCGAGCTGCCCGCGGCGACCGCGACGCCGCTGGTCATGGCGGTGACCGAGCTGCTGCAGAACGCCGCCGAGCACGCGTTCCCCTCCGACGGCCCACCCGGTGCGATCGAGCTGGTGGCCGAGCGCGACGGCGACGACCTCGTCGTGCGCGTGCGCGACGACGGCCAGGGGCTGCCCGAGGGGTTCGACCCGGCGCACAGCGACGGGCTGGGCCTGCAGATCGTGCGGACGCTGGTCACCAGCGAGCTCGGCGGCGCGCTGCACGCCACGACCCCGGCCGACCCTCCGGGGCCGGGCCGCCCGGGCACGGAGGTCGTGCTCGAGCTGCCGGGCGCCGGCCGCGACCGCCGCTGAACGGCCGCGACCGCCGCTGAACGGCCGCGAGGCCGGCCCCCCGGGTGGGGAACCGGCCTCGCGGCGGGTGGTGCGGGTGTCTCAGGCGCGGACGCGGGCCCGGGACTGGCGGCGCTTGAGCGCGCGCCGCTCGTCCTCGGAGAGCCCGCCCCACACGCCCGAGTCCTGGCCGGATCGCAGGGCCCAGTCGAGGCAGGACTCCACGACGGAGCAGCGACGGCACACGGCCTTCGCCTGCTCGACTTGCACGAGGGCGGGGCCGGTCGTCCCGATGGGGAAGAACAGCTCCGGGTCCTCGTCCCGGCAGAGGGCGCGGTGGCGCCAGTCCATGTCGGTGCACTCCTCGGTGTCGACTACGTCGGTGCTTGCAGATCGCTGACCACGGGCCGCTCGCGCGGGCGCGACACCGGTTACCCAGCGCCCCGTTCCAGCGACCACCCGCCGTTTGTTACCGGCAGGTTGCTTTCCTCTCGCGATGTTTTCACCTGAGGACCGCGTGTCAAGCGCGTGAGGGCCTTGGGTCGACCCCGCGTGAGCAACCTCACCACGGGCGTGCTAGGGACGCCACTCGGCAGTGCCGGGGTCGTTGACAGGGGCTCTCCGGCGTGCGTGAGGGACGTCCGCGGTGCGGTCGCCGGCCCGCGCGCGGACGGTGCCCGACCTCGCGCTGCGGGACGAGGTCGGGCACCGCGGCGCGCGGCCGGGCGGCCCGTCGGACGGGACGTCGCTGGAGGCGGGACCGTCAGGCGACGACGGACAGCGCCGAGGGCACCGAGTGCACCCGCAGGCCGGTCGCGGTGCCCAGGTGGTCGCCGTCGAGCTGCCAGCCCTGGGGCCGCGAGGCGGTCAGGGTGACCCCCTCGAGGTCGTGCATGCGGTGCACCCCGCGGCCGCGGGCGTCGGGGCGGCGGGCGAGCACTTGCCGCGAGTGGTGCAGCATCCGCAGGACGCCCATCCGGCCCATCGCGAAGACGTCGAGCCCGGTCTCGAAGGAAGCCTCGGGGCTGGGGTTCACCGGGCGGGCGCCCAGGTAGGTCCACGGGCTCACGTTGGAGACCAGGCAGAGGAACAGGCCGTCGAGGTCGGGCTCCCCGGGGCGGACCAGCGTCATCGCCGGGCGCCGCCGCTCCCGGCCGAGCACGAAGGCACGCGTCGCCTCCCGGATGTACAGCACCCCGGTGGAGCGGCGCCCGCGCGCCCGCTGGGCCTCCACCCGGGCGATCACGTCGGCGTCGAACCCGAGGCCCGCGGCGAAGACGAACCACCGCGGCTCGGTCCACCCGTCGTGCTCGGCCGCGCCGGCCTCGGCCGCGGCCACCGCGACCCGCTCGTCGACGCCCCGCGCCGGGACGGCGCTCGTGCCGGTGGCGCTGGCGGTGCCCAGCGACACCCGCCGGGTCCGTCCGGCCCGCAGCGCGTCGAGGATCTCCCCGGTCGCCTCGACCGGGTCGCGGGAGCGGCCGAGCGCGCGCGAGAACACGTTGGTGGAGCCGCCGGGCACGACGGCGAGGGTGGGCACGTGCGCGCCCGGCCCGTCGGTGAGCAGGCCGTTGACGACCTCGTTGACGGTGCCGTCGCCGCCCAGCGCGACGACGACGTCGAAGCCCTCGGCCAGCGCCTGGCGCCCGAGCTCGCGGGCGTGCCCGCGGTGGGTGGTCTCGGCGAGGTCGACCTTCAGCTCGCTGGCCAGCGCGCCCACGAGCACGTCGCGGACCCGGCCGTTCGTCGTCGTCGCCGCGGGATTGGCCACCACGAGCGCACGCATGTGGCCAGGCTAACCAGCGCACGGGCCGCTGACCGGCACGGACGCGGCCTGCGCGTGACCGCTGACGCGTAGCCTCGCTCCTGTGACGGAGGAGGACACCCCGCGCCGCCCCGGCCGGGCCGAACGGCTCTTCGGCGGCGCCGCGCAGCCCTCGTCGCGCCCGCCCCGGCCGCCCGCCCCCGAGGCCCCGCCGGCGGTCCTGCGCGCGGCGCTGGTGGCCGCCGTCGAGGCCGCGCTGCTGCTCGGCGGCGCCCTGGTGATCCTCTGGCTGACCCTCACCAGCGACCCCGACAGCGTCGGCCGGGCGCTGGCCGAGGTCGTCTACGTGGCGATCTTCGGCGTCGCGCTGGCCGTCGCCGCGGCGGGCCTGCGGCGGCTGGCCGGCTGGTCGCGCGGCCCGGTCGTCGTCCTGCAGCTGCTGCTCGGCCTGTTCGGCTACAGCACCGCGTTCCCCGGCGGCCAGCCGCTGCTCGGCATCCCGCTCATCGTGCTGGCGCTCACCGAGCTGTACCTGCTGGCCACGCCCGAGGCGCGCCTGGCGTTCCTCGACCGCTGACCGGGACCGCTGACCGGGACCGCTGACCGGGACCGCTGACCGGGACCGCCGGCGCGGGCCCTCAGACCAGGTCGACGACGTCGGCGATCGAGTCGAGCACCCGGCTCGGCCGGAACGGGAACTGCGCCACCTGCGCCGCCGTCGTCGAGCCGGTGAGCACCAGGAACGTCTCCAGGCCCGCCTCGATGCCGGCGACGACGTCGGTGTCCATGCGGTCGCCGATCATCACCGTGGACTCCGAGTGGGCCTCGATGCGGTTCATCGCGCTGCGGAACATCATCGGGTTGGGCTTGCCCACGAAGTAGGGCTTGGCGCCGGTGGCGGCGGTGATCAGCGCGGCCACCGAGCCGGTCGCGGGCAGCGGGCCCTCCGGCGAGGGGCCGGTGACGTCGGGGTTGGTGGCGATGAACCGGGCGCCCGCGTCGACCAGCCGGATCGCCCGGGTGATCGCCTCGAACGAGTAGGTGCGGGTCTCGCCGAGGACGACGAAGTCCGGCGCGGTGTCGGTGAGGGTGTAGCCGGCCTCGTAGAGCGCCGTCGTCAGCCCCGCCTCGCCGATGACGTACGCCGAGCCGCCCGGCAGCTGGGTGGCGAGGAAGTCCGCCGTCGCGAGGGCCGACGTCCAGATCGACTCCTCGGGCACCTGCAGGCCCGACCGCGACAGCCGGGCCGCGAGGTCGCGCGGGGTGAAGATCGAGTTGTTGGTGAGCACCAGGAAGCGGCGCCGCCGCTCCACCAGCCGGGCGAGGAACTCCGCCGCCCCCGGCAGCGCCTGCCCCTCGTGCACGAGGACGCCGTCCATGTCGGTGAGCCAGCACTCGGCGGGCCCGCGCTCGATCGTCACGCGCTCAGCCTGCCGTACCGCGCCGGTCGGCCGCGAAGCCGGTCAGGGCGTCGTCGGTGAGCCGGAACACCGTCCACCCGTCCATCGGCACCGCGCCCGCCGCCCGGTAGAAGGCGATCGAGGGCTCGTTCCAGTCGAGCACCGACCACTCCAGGCGGTCGTAGCCGCGCTCGACGCAGGTGGCGGCGAGCGTGCGCAGCAGCTCCCGGCCCAGGCCCGTGCCGCGGTGCCGCGGCTGCACGTACAGGTCCTCCAGGTAGATGCCGTGCGTGCCGCGCCAGGTGGAGAAGTTGAGGAACCACAGCGCCGTGCCGACGACGTCGCCGTCCGGGCCGAGGGCCACGTGACCGAACAGGGCGGGGGAGTCGCCGAACAGGGCGGCGTGCAGCTGCTGCTCGGTCAGCCGCACCTCGTGCGCGGCCTCCTCGTACTCGGCCAGCTCGCGGACCAGGCCGACGACCGCGGGGACGTCGCCCGGCTCGACCCGCCGGATGCTCACGTGAGCACCTCGCGCACCCGCTCCGGGACCAGCCGGCCGAGCGGGGACAGCACCGGGTTGAGCACCGGCGCGAGCAGGTAGCCGTAGGCCAGCACGCAGCCGGTGACGACCGGCACGGTGGCGAAGCCGACGACGAGCGCGACGGCCGCGGCGACCAGCCCGTAGGGGCGGCCGCTCTTCGGGCTCACCAGCGACCGGAACGAGCGGAACCGGACGGTGCTCACCATCAGCAGCGCCGGGACGGCGACGATGAGCAGCACCCACAGCCGGTCGCGGCCCTGCATCTGGTCGCCGAACGCGAACACCGAGGCCAGCACGACGCCGGCCGCGCCGGGGCTCGGCATGCCCGTGAAGTACCGCTTGTCGGCCGTCGGGTCGACCGTGGTGTTGAAGCGGGCCAGCCGGATCGCCGCGCACGCCACCCAGAGGAAGCACACGACCCAGCCCAGCGGGTCCCACTCGTCGCGGCCCTCGGAGAACAGCGTGAAGGCCAGCAGCGCGGGGGCCAGGCCGAAGGAGACCAGGTCGGCCAGGGAGTCGAACTGCAGGCCGAAGGCGCTGACCGCGCGGACCAGCCGGGCCACCGCGCCGTCGGCGATGTCGAAGAGCACCGACAGGCCGATGAGCACCGCGGCGAGCGAGAACTGGCCGCGGATCGACACCAGGATCGCGGCGAAGCCGCACATCATGTTGCCGAGCGTGAACAGGCTGGGCAGCGTGGCCAGCGCCCGGCGGCGGCTGCCCCGGACCGAGCCGCGGACGAACTCGACGGTCGCGAGCCGCCGGGTGGGCGGACGGCCCTCACCCGACGCTGAACTGGGCACCGGGGGCCTCAGCCGGCGGCGGGCCAGCGGGCGATGACGGTGTCCCCGCCCCGCACGCGCTGGCCCTTCCGCACGGTGATCTCGCACTCCGCGGGGAGGAAGACGTCCATCCGGGAGCCGAACTTCATCAGTCCGAACCGCTCGCCGGTGGCCAGCCGCTGCCCCACGCCGGTGCGCGTGACGATGCGGCGGGCGAGCACCCCGACCAGCTGGCGGAAGACGACGGTCCGGTCGCCGTCGCGCAGCCACAGCTCGCTGCGCTCGTTGCGGTGCGCCGACTCGGCCCGGTAGGCGGCGAGGAAGCTGCCCTTGCGGTAGGAGCTCTCCACCACCTCGCCGCGGTAGGGCGAGCGGTTGACGTGCACGTCCACGACGGAGAGGAAGATGCTGACCTGCTGCCAGCCGCCCGGCGGCGCGGGCTCGGGCGCGACGCCCTCCTGCGGCTCCCCGGCGACCATGACCATCCCGTCGGCGGGGGAGACCACGACGTCGGCCGGCGGCTCCACGCGGTCGCAGGGCCGCTCCGGGTCGCGGAAGAACAGCACCATGTAGGCCGACAGCGCCAGGAACGGCCAGGCGGCGACCCGCGCCCAGCGGCGTCCGGTCCGCGCGCCGGCGGCGGCCAGCACGGCGGCCGGGCCGAGCGGTCCGGTGATGAAGGGCCACCCGGCCCGGTCGATGCGCATCGAGGTCCGACGGTACCGGGGCGCTCCGGGAGGCCCGCTCACCCGCCACCGGCGCGCTCGACGCGCGCCGCCGGCCGGGGTGCGGGGACGCCGACGGCCGGTGGGCGGGTGCCCACCGGCCGTCGGGACGTGCGCTCCGGGATCAGGCCGCGGCCTTGGTCTCCCAGAAGATCTTGTCGATCTCGGCGATGTAGTCGAGCAGCTTCTGGCCCTCGGCCGGGTCCATGCTGCCCTTGCCACCGGCGGCGCCGGCCTGCTTGGTGGCCTTGTTGAACAGCTCGTGCAGCTGCGGGTACTTCTCGAAGTGCGGCGGCTTGAAGTAGTCGGTCCACAGGACCCACAGGTGGTGCTTGACCAGGTCCGAGCGCTGCTCCTTGATCAGGATGGCGCGGGTGCGGAAGGCCGGGTCCTCGTTGGCCTGGTACTTCTCCTGGATGGCCTTGACGGACTCCGCCTCGATGCGGGCCTGGGCCGGGTCGTACACACCGCAGGGGAGGTCGCAGTGCGCGGTGGCCTCCACGGCGGAGAACACGCGGCTGAACAGCATGTCTCTTCCTCCGGATGTCGCGGGATCGGGTCGTCTGCGACCCTACTCGCGGTGATCAGGCCCCGTCCCGGCGAGCGCCCCGTCCCGCCGCTGGCCAGCGCGTGGGTGGTGGCGCGGGTGAGCGGGCCGTCGATGTCGCCGACCGTCCGCCACGGCGACCGGCTGCTCGTGCGGCGGGTGCGCGCCGGCCGGGTGGCGCCCGGCGACGTCGTCCTCGCCCGGTTCCCCGCGCGGCCGGACCTGCTCGTGGTCAAGCGGGTGCACGCGCTGCTCGACGGCGGCGCCGTCGACGTCCGCGGCGACAACCCGCTGGTCACCGACGACAGCCGGGCGTTCGGGCCCGCCGTCGCCGTGGGCCGCGTCGTCGGCCGGCTGTCCCCCCGGCCCGGGCGGCTGCGGCCGCCGCCCGCCTAGGCCCCGGCGCGCAGCTGCGCGTACCGGGCCGAGCACTGCTCCATCGTGGGCAGCGTCCCCTGCGCGCGGGCCTCCGCCAGCGTCGGCGCGGCGCGGTCCTTGTCCGACAGGACGAACTCCACGCCGGCCGGCCAGGGCAGGTCCAGCTCGGGGTCCAGCGGCGAGACGCCGAACTCGCGGCCGGGGGAGTAACCGGAGGAGACCAGGTAGGTCACCGACGAGCCGTCCTCCAGCGCGAGGAACGCGTGGCCGAGCCCCTCGGCGAGGAACACCGCGCGCGGCTCGGCCGCGTCGAGCAGCACGGAGTCGGAGACGCCGAACGTCGGGGAGCCGACCCGCACGTCGACGACGACGTCGAGCACCCGGCCGGCCGGGCAGTAGACGTACTTGGCCTGGCCCGGCGGGACGAGCGCGAAGTGCACGCCGCGGAGCACGCCGCGGGCCGAGACGCTGTGGTTGGCCTGCGCCAGCGGCAGCGCCCAGCCGGTCGCCCCCGCGAGCACGTCGGCCCGGTACCACTCGGTGAACCGGCCGCGGTCGTCGCCGTGCGGCACCAGGTCGAGCACGTAGCTGTCCGGCACGGCGAGCTGGCGGATCTCCACGGCGGCACGGTAGCGAGCCGCGGTGCGCCCGGGGTCGGCGGCAGAGGGGCCCCCGGCACCGCACTACCCTCCGGGGTCCATGAGCGCAGAGACGGGCTCGCCCGCGACCGCTGCCGACCGCACGCCGCAGGCCCCGGCGGAGGACCGCTTCGCCTCCGACCCCGCCTTCGGGGTGCACGAGGGCGGGAAGCTCGTGGTGCGTCCCACCCGCGGCATCGGGTCGCGCGAGGACCTCGCGCTCACCTACACCCCGGGCGTCGCCCGCGTCTCCAGCGCCATCGCCGCCGAGCCGGAGCTGGCCCGGCGGTTCACCTGGGCGCCCCGCGTCGTCGCGGTGGTCTCCGACGGCACCGCCGTCCTGGGGCTCGGGGACATCGGGCCGGCCGCGGCGCTGCCGGTGATGGAGGGCAAGGCCTGCCTGTTCAGCGAGTTCGCCGGGCTGTCGGCGGTGCCGGTCGTGCTGTCGACGACCGACGTCGACCGGATCGTGGAGACCGTCGCCGCCATCGCGCCGTCGTTCGGCGGGATCAACCTCGAGGACATCAGCGCCCCGCGTTGCTTCGAGATCGAGGACCGGCTGCGCGAGCGGCTCGACGTGCCGGTCATGCACGACGACCAGCACGGGACGGCGATCGTCGTGCTCGCCGCGCTGCGCAACGCGGCCCGGGTCACCGGCCGCACCCTGGCCGACCTGCGGGTGGTCGTGGCCGGCGCCGGCGCGGCGGGCATCGCCTGCACGCGGATCCTGCTCGGCGCCGGGGTCGGGGACATCTGCGTGGCCGACTCCCGCGGCGTGCTGCACCCCGGCCGCGAGGACCTCACGCCGGTGAAACGCTGGGTCGCCGAGAACACCAACCGCTCGGGGTACGCGGGCACGATGACCGGCGCCCTCGAGGGCGCCGACGTCTACCTCGGCCTGTCCGGCGGCTCCGTGCCCGAGGCCGCGATCGCCTCGATGGCGCCCGGCTGCATCGTGTTCTCCCTGGCGAACCCGACGCCGGAGGTCGACCCGGAGATGGCCGCCCGGTACGCCGCCGTCGTCGCCACCGGGCGCAGCGACCTGCCCAACCAGATCAACAACGTGCTGGCCTTCCCCGGGGTCTTCCGCGGCGCCATCGACGCCGGCGCGACGGCCATCACCGAGGAGATGGAGCTGGCTGCCGCCGAGGCGATCGCCGGCGTCGTCGGCGACGACCTCGCCCCGGGGTACGTGGTGCCGAGCCCGCTGGACCGGCGGGTGGCCACCGCGGTCGCCGAGGCCGTGGCCGCCTGCGCGCGGGAGCAGGGCGTCACCCGCTGAGCGCCGCCCGGCGGGGCCGGTAGACCAGGTCGAGGACGCCGGCCAGCAGCCGCTCGGCCACCGGGCGGGGGAGCGCGGCCACCAGGGCGTGCACCGGCGCCATCCGCTCGGGCAGCCGCCCGCCGCCGACGCCGGCCAGCTCCAGCAGCGCGTCGACCTCGGCGACGGTGAGCGCCGCCGGGTCGATCGCGGCCGCGGCCGCCACCAGCCCCGGGTCGGCCACCGGGCGGGGCAGCGCGGCGGCGGCGCGGGCGGCGCCGGCGAGGTCGGCCAGCAGCGCGTCCACCCGGCCGGCGGTGGCGCCGGTGACGGTGAGGTGCAGCGTGGCGGGCAGGTCGGCCCCGCCCGGCTGGGCGAACGGCGGCTGGGGCTGCAGCAGCCAGCCGCGGGCGGTCGCCTCGTCGGCGAGGTTGAGCACGTCGACGCCGTCCGGGCCGTCCTGCGCGAGCGCGACCAGCGTGGCCACCGGCGTCCCCACCACCCGCAGACCCGGGATCGCCCCCGCGCCCTCGGCGAGCGCCACCGTCGCCGCCCGGGTGGCCCGGGCGAGCCCCGCGTAGCCGTCGCGGCCCAGCCAGCGGTGCACCGCCCAGGCGGCGGCCATCGGCCCGGCCGGGCGGGTGCCGGCCAGCGTCGGGTTGACCACCGGGTAGCCGGGCCAGCCGGCGGTGCTGAACCAGTGCCCCTGCCGCAGCTCGGGCTCGGCGGTGAGCAGCACCGAGACGCCCTTGGGTGCGTAGCCGTACTTGTGCAGGTCCACCGACAGCGAGCTCACGCCGGGCACCGACAGGTCGAAGGGCCCGGGGACGTCGTCGAGGAAGGGCAGCACCCATCCGCCGATGCAGGCGTCGACATGGCAGGGGACGCCCGCGGCGGCGGCCAGGGCGGCCACCTCGCCGACCGGGTCGAGCACGCCGTGCGGGTAGGACGGCGCGCTGACCACGACCAGCGCGGCGCGGTCGTCCAGCGCCTCCGCGACCGCCGACGGCAGCGCGCGGCAGGTGACCGGGTCGACGGCGACGTCGGCGACCTCGAGGTCGAACAGGTGCGCGGCCTTGCGGAACGCCGCGTGCGCGGTGACCGGCAGGACCAGCCGGGCCCGCCCGGTGCCGCCCCGCGCCCGCCACCGCTCGCGGGCGGCCAGCACCGCCAGCAGGCAGCTCTCGGTGCCGCCGCTGGTCACCGTGCCGACCGTCGCCGGGCCGCCGCCGAGCAGGTCGGCCGCCGCGCCCACCAGGTCGTCCTCGATGCGGGCGACGCTGGGGAAGGCGGTCGGGTCGAGCGCGTTGGTCCACTGGAACGCGGCCTGCGCCGCGGCGGCGAGGTCCTCGACGCCGGCCAGCCCGGAGTCGTAGACGTAGGCCATCGTCGAGCCTCCGTGGGTGGGCACGTCGCCGGCCTGCAGCGCGGTGAGCTCGGCCAGCACCTCCTGCGGCGTCACGCGGGGACCTCCTGGGGCCGGTCGGGGACGGGGTCGAGCCGGTAGCGGGCCAGCACCGGGAGGCTGGCGAGCACGAACAGCGCCGGGACGACGGAGAACCCCAGCCGCACGGCGAGCACCGCGCCGTCGGACTGGACGGCGTCGCCACCGGCGGAGGAGACGTAGCCGGCCGCCGCGAGCAGCAGCCCGAGCAGGCCCGGGCCGACGGCGAGGCCGAGGGTCTCCGCCGCCGTCCAGACGCCGGTGAACACGCCCGCGCGCCGCTGCCCGGAGGCGGCCTCGTCGGCGGCGACGACGTCGGGCAGCATCGCCAGCGGGAACATCTGCATCCCGGCGTAGCCGACCCCGACCAGGACGACGAGGACCAGGGCGAGCCCGGTGCCGCCCGGCCCGACGAGCGCCAGCGCCGCGGCGCCCGCGGTGAACAGCGCCGAGGACGCCAGCAGCCCGGTGCGCTTGCCCAGCCGCCGGCTCACCCGCAGCCACAGCGGCATGACCACGATCGCGGGGCCGACCAGCGCGGCGAACAGCAGCGAGCCCGCCGCGGCGTCGCCGAGCACCTGCTCGGAGAAGTAGGGGACCCCGGCGAGCATCACGCCGATGCCGAGCGCCTGGACCACGAAGCCGGTGAGCAGCACCCGGAACGGCCGGGACCGCCAGGCGAGCACCAGCGTGGCGCCGAGCCGGCCCTCGCTGGTCACGCGGGTGAGGGTGGGCGCGCGGCGGGTGCCGGCGACCGCGCCGAGCATCCCGCCGGCCAGCAGCAGCGCCACGAAGACGGCCATGGCCAGGTGGCCGCCGCGCCCGCCGCCGAACGCGTCGACGACCGCCGGGGCGCCCGCGCCGGCGAGCAGGATGCCGAGCGCGAGGGCGGCGACCCGCCACGACATGAGCGTCGCGCGCTCGCCCGGGTCGTCGGTGATCTCGGCCGGCTGGGCGACGTAGGGCACCTGGAAGCAGCCGTAGGCGGTGGCCGCGAGCAGGAAGGTGACCGCCACCCAGGCCGCGGCCGCCGCCGGCGGGTCGCCCGGGCCGGCGAACACCAGCACGAACAGCGGCGGCAGGGCCAGCCCCCCGGCCAGCATCCACGGCCGGCGCGGACCCCAGCGGCCGGTCGTGCGGTCCGAGCGGCTGCCGATCCACGGGTTGAGCAGCACGTCCCACGCCTTGGGTGCGAACACGACCAGGCCGGCCAGGCCCGCGGCGACGCCGAGCTCGTCGGTCAGGTAGTGGAGGAGCAGCAGGCCGGGCACGGTGCCGAAGGCGGCGGTGCCGATGGAGCCCACGGCGTAGCCCAGGTGCGTGCCCCGGGACAGGCGCGGTGCGACGACGGTCACAGCGGGGCACCGTAGCGGCCGGCTGCCCGGCGCGCCCCGAGCGCCCGCACCGCCACGGTGAGCAGCCCGGCGAGCGCGAGCACCCAGCCGGCGCGGGCGAGCAGCCAGCCCGCGCCGTCGGGGACGTCGTGCAGCCCCGGGACCGGCGCCAGCGGCAGGGCGCCGAGCCACAGGAGCACGAACAGCGGCTGGTGCAGCAGGAAGACCGGCAGCGCCGACCGCCCGGCGGCGACGGCGGCGTCGGGCAGCGGCCCGCGCGCCCGGCGCAGCAGCGGCAGCAGCAGCCCGGCGGCGCCGGCCTGCGCCAGGCCCAGGGCGAGCGTGGCCGCCGACGGCGGGTCGAGGTTGGAGGCCCCCGCCCCCGGGACGCCGACCGCGGTCGCCGGGAGCCCCCCGGCGGTCACCAGCAGGACGACGGCGAGCGCCCCGCCGGCCAGCAGCGCCACGCAGGGGCCCCGCCCGGGCTCGCGCCGGGCCGCCGCGACCCCGAGCTGCCAGGACACCCACCACGCGGCCAGCGTGGTCCCCAGCGCCCCGGCGGTCCCGGGCACCAGCGGGCCGGCCAGGGCGAGCCCGAGCGGGAGGACGGCGGCCGCCGCGCCGAGGCGGGCGTCCAGCCGCACCAGCAGCGGCGTCGCCAGCGAGAGCACCAGGTACACGCCGAGGAACCACAGTGGCCGCAGCGACAGCGTGACGACGGTCCGCACCACTCCCTGCGACGCACCGGCCACCGCCAGCGCGACCGCGAGGCCGGCCACCGCGGCGACCAGGACGCCCACGGGCGCGGCGGCCCGGCGCGACGTCCGCGACCACCGCCGCTCCCGGCCGGCGCCCCGGGCCGCCGCCCAGCCGGCGACGAGGAAGAACAGGGCCAGCGTCTGCAGCAGCCAGCTCACCGGCGCGAGCCCGGGCATCTCCGCGAGCGGGCTGCGCACGACCACCCGGCCGTCCACCGCCCCGGGCGCCCCGGGCGCGGTGACCAGCCAGTGCCCCAGGACGACGCCGGCGAGCGCCAGCGCGCGCAGCAGGTCCGGCCCGCGGTCGCGGGTCACGCCGCACCGCCCGCGGGAGCGGTGGCGATCCGGGCGATCGCGTCCAGCGACGCAGTCCCCGGCGTGAGGTAGCCGTCGTGCCCGGTCACGCCGTCGACCGGCAGCGGGCGCGCGCCGAAGGCGGGGCCGGCCGGGTCGCCGCCGTGCCCGAGGTCGCCGATCCGCACGTTCGGCACCCGTCCGATCCAGTCGGCGTCCGCCCGTCCGGCCCACACCCGGGCGCCGGTGCTCAGGTCCGCCACCGACCGGGCGCGGGCCCCGGGGCTGCCCACGAGCACCAGGTCCTCGGCCGCGAGGTCCGGCGCGGCGAGCGCCGTGACGACGGCGCCGTAGCTGTGCCCGACCACCGTCACGCGCGCCGCGGCGGCCGGCCCGGCCCGCAGGTCGTCGACGAACCGCACCAGCGCGGTGGCCCCCGCGCGGGCGAGCCGGCCGCTCGCCGCGTCCACGCCCAGCCCGTCCGGCGTCACGTACCCCACCCACAGGACGACGGCGAGGTCCGGGCCGCCGGCGTCGGACAGCGCCCGGGCCCAGCCGTACGGGCGCCGCTGCGGTTCGGCGGGGTCGTGCAGCCGGGCCAGGTCGGTGTCGGACCCGGGCACCAGCACGGCCACCGAGCGCGCTGTCGCGAGGTCGCCGAGGACGACGACGGCCAGGCCCCGGCCGGCCGGGTCGCAGCCCAGCACCCCCACCGGGCCCAGCCGCGCGGCGAGGTCGGCGGCGCACGCGGCGTCGAGCCGCACGGGCGGCGGGACGGCGGCCTCCGACAGCGGGGCGGACGCCGTCCACAGTGCGCTGACCAGCAGGAACGATGCGGTCCACCGGTTTCTCACGCTGCCCGACGCTAGGCACACCGG
This sequence comes from Geodermatophilus sp. SYSU D01119, assembly GCF_054049975.1. Lineage (NCBI taxonomy): Bacteria > Bacillati > Actinomycetota > Actinomycetes > Geodermatophilales > Geodermatophilaceae > Geodermatophilus > Geodermatophilus sp. SYSU D01119. Next base: position 71,779 of record NZ_JBJGYL010000024.1, read on the forward strand.
GCCCGCGGATCGTCACACCGGGGAGCCCACCTGCGGGCGCTACCGGGGTACTCAGGAGCCGGGGGAGACCAGCCCCGTCTCGTACGCCAGTACCACCGCCTGCGCCCGGTCGCGCAGCCCCAACTTGGTGAACACGCGGCTCACGTGGGTCTTCACCGTCTGCTCGGCGAGCACCAGGCGGGCGGCGATCTCGGTGTTGGACAGGCCGCGGGCCACCAGCGCGAGCACCTCGGCCTCCCGCTCGGTCAGCGCGGCGAGCACCTGCGGCCGGGTCGCGGGCGCGGCGGCGGGGCGGGCGGCCACGAAGTCGGCGATCAGCCGGCGGGTCACCGCCGGCGCGAGCAGCGCGTCGCCGGCCGCCACCACCCGCACCGCGTGCAGCAGATCGGCGGCCGGCGCGTGCTTGAGCAGGAACCCGCTGGCCCCGGCGCGCAGCGCGTCGTAGACGTAGTCGTCGAGGTCGAACGTGGTGAGCACCAGCACCCGGGGGTGCGGCGGGTCGCCGGACAGCAGGGCGCGGGTGGCCTCCAGCCCGTCGAGCACCGGCATCCGCACGTCCATGAGCACGACGTCGGGCGCCCGGCCGTCGGCGGCGAGGCCGGCGTGGGTGGCCAGCGCGGCGGCGCCGTCGCCGGCGGTGCCCACCACCTCGACGTCGGGCTGCGCGCCGAGCAGCGCGGCGAAGCCCTCGCGGACCATCTCCTGGTCGTCGACCAGCATCACCCGGATCACCGGCGCGCGACCTCCAGCGGCAGCTCGGCGAGCACCCGGAAGCCGCCGTCGGCCGTGGGGCCGGCGTCGAGCCGGCCGCCGTGCAGCTCGGCCCGCTCGCGCATGCCGGTCAGGCCGTTGCCGGCGCCGGGGGAGCCCGGCACGGTGCCCGGGCCGTTGACCACCTCGACCCGCACGGCGCCGTCGGTCTCCCGCACCGTCACCTCCACCGGCGCCCCCGGCGCGTGCTGGGCGGCGTTGGACAGCGCCTGCTGCACGATGCGGAACACGCTGAGGCCGAGGCCCGCGGGCAGGTCGAGGCCGGCCGCCGACACCCGCAGGTCGGTGCCGGCCGCGCGGACGCCGGCGAACAGGGCGGCGAGGTCGGCGGTGCCCGGCTGCGGCGCCCGCTCGGCGTCCTGGTCCTCGGCGCGCAGCACGCCGAGCAGCCGCTGCAGCTCGGTCAGCGCGGTGCGCGCGGTGCCGGCCACCTCGGCCAGCTCCGCGCCGGCCCGCTCGTCCAGCGGGGCCAGGCGGTAGGGCGCGGTCTCGCAGCGGACCGCGATCAGGGACAGGTGGTGGGCGACGACGTCGTGCATCTCCCGCGCGATCCGGGCCCGCTCGGCCAGCGCGCCGCGGGCGGCCTGGGCCTCCGCCGTCCGGGCCTGCTCGGCCTCCAGCGCCCGCCGGGCGTCCCACCGGGCGCCCAGGCTCGCGCCGACCACCAGCGGGGCCAGGACGCCGAGGAACGCGACGGGCAGCGTGAGCCGGAGGTCGACCGGCCAGGGCGTCGTCGCCCCGAGCACCACCACGAGCACCAGCGAGACGACCGCGACGCCGACGGCCACCCGCCGGGTGCAGGCCCAGGCGACGGCGAGCAGCACCGGGCACCACAGCGTCCACTGCCAGCCCTCGAGCACGGGCGCCGGTGCCGGGGGAGGGGGCAGCGCGTACCCGATGAGGACGAGGCCGAGCAGCGACAGGCGCCAGCCGTCGAGGGGGCGGCGCACCGCGAGCACGAACCCGGCCAGCAGCGGCGCGCCGGTGAGCAGGAACAGGCCGCTGGAGAGCCGGGTGGAGGCGCCCGCGCCCGAGGCGGTCAGCCAGGTGACGTAGCCGGCGAGGGCGACGACGAGCACCAGCAGGCGGTCCCAGCGCCGCTTGCGGGGCCGCCACGGGGGCCGGCCGGTGTCGACGGCGGTCCACAGCGCGGCCGCGACCGCGCCCGGCAGGGGGCGCAGCAGCGGCAGCGACCAGCGCGCTGCGGTGCGGAGGACGGTCATGGCGAGCGCAACCTAGCGCGCGCGGCGGCTCAGCCCAGGCTGAGCAACCCCTGGAGGTAGGGGTGGACGACGTCGCGGGCGGCGGTGTTCGTGTAGAGGAACCAGACGGCGGCCAGCAGGAACGCCGGTGCCAGCACCGCCTTCTCCAGCGTCGTGCCCGTGCGCATCGGCGTCAGGGCCACCCGCTTGCGCTTGAGCAGCCACAGCAGCGGCAGCGGCACGCCCTGCTTGGTGATCAGGTCGCCGGCGACGTGGGTGAGCACGCCGAGCGCCACCGCCCACGGGAGCCAGGTCGGCTGCGGCGAGTGCGCCAGCAGGAGCCACGCGCCGCCGAAGGACAGCACCAGGTTGCCGACGACGGTGTTCTCCGCCCGCCCGGGGATGACGAAGTGCAGCGCCCGCAGCGCCAGCCCGATGGCCAGCGCCATGACCACGAGGCTCGACCAGTACAGGTCGGCGGCAGCCAGGGCCACCGCGCCGAAGGCGACCGGAGCGAGCAGCGCGTCGTGGGTGCCCCAGCGGTGCCCGCCGGCCAGCCGGCCGATGGCGCCGGAGGGCACGTCGGTCACCGGGCCCCACATGTCCGAGACGGTCGAGCCGGAGTGGTCGAGGTCCGGGAGCATGGCGAACCCGCCGGCGGCGGCCACCCACGCCACCTGCGCGACGGTGCCGTCGACCGGGGCCCAGGGGAGCGTCGCCGCGCCGGCGGCCAGGCCGGAGAGGGCATGGGAGTGACCGAGCACGTGCGCAGCGTCCCGCGGAGTGCGGTCCCGGTGGCGGAGGCGCTCCGGGCCGACGACCAGCCGGGACCACCGGCGCGCGTCCTGGCTCGCGGTGGGAGGTGAGCCAGGACGCAGCACGATCAGCTCACCTGATCGTGCTGCGTCCGGGGATCAGTCGTCGTCGACGTCGTCGGTGCCGCCGCGGGCCAGCCAGGTGGCCAGCCGCTCGATCGGCACCTCGAAGTCGGGGTGCTGGTCGACGAAGGCCTGCAGCTGGTCGGCCAGCCAGGCGAGGGTCACCTGCTCCCCGCCCCGCCGGTCGGCCAGCTCCTCCAGGCCCCGGTCAGTGAAGTACACGTCAGCCCGCGAAGGCCTCGGCGACCAGCGCCTTCTGCTCGCCCTCGTGCACCTTCGCCGAGCCCACGGCGGGGCTGGCGGAGGCGCGGCGGCTGACCCGGCGCAGCGTGCGGCCGCCGAGGTGCTCGGGCAGCTCGAGCGCCATGAACCACCAGGCGCCCATGTTCGCCGGCTCCTCCTGCACCCAGATGAGGTCCTGCGCGTTCGGGTACCGGCCGACCGCCTCGGCGATCTGCTCGGCCGGCAGCGGGTAGAGCTGCTCGACCCGCAGGATCGCGGTGTCGGCGCGGCCCTCGGCCTCGCGCTGGGCGACCAGGTCGTAGGCGACCTTGCCGCTGCACAGCAGCACCCGGCGCACAGCGGCGTCGTCGAGCGGCTCGCCGCCCACACCCGGGTCGCCGAGCACCGGACGGAAGGACTCGTCGGTGAAGTCCGCGACCGGGCTGACCGCCGCCTTGGCCCGCAGCAGCGACTTCGGCGTGAACACGACCAGCGGCCGGTGCACGTCGGAGAGCGCCTGGCGGCGGAGCAGGTGGAAGTAGTTGCCCGGCGTCGAGCAGTTGGCGACCGTCATGTTGTTCTCGGCGCACAGCTGCAGGAACCGCTCGATGCGGCCGCTGCTGTGGTCGGGGCCCTGGCCCTCGAGGCCGTGCGGCAGCAGCATCGTCACGCCCGAGCGCTGGCCCCACTTGGCCTCGCCGGAGGAGATGAACTCGTCGATGACCATCTGCGCGCCGTCGACGAAGTCACCGAACTGCGCCTCCCAGAGGACGAGCGCCTTCGGGTTGGCCACGGAGTAGCCGTACTCGAAGCCGAGCGCGGCGTACTCGGACAGCAGCGAGTCGTAGACGAAGAACTTCGCCTGCTCCTCGGACAGGTTGGCCAGCGGCGTGTACTCACCGGCGGTCTCCCGGTCGATGAGCACCGAGTGGCGCTGCACGAACGTGCCGCGGCGGGAGTCCTGGCCGGCCAGCCGCACCGGGACGCCCTGCATGAGCAGCGACCCGAAGGCCAGCAGCTCGCCCATCGCCCAGTCGATGCCGCCCTCGCTCACCATGGCCGCGCGCCGCTCGAGCAGCCGCTGGAGCTTCGGGTGCACGGTGAAGTCCTGCGGCAGCGAGACGTGCGCGTCGCCGATCGCCTTCATCACCTCGGGGGTGATGGCGGTGGCGACCGTGCTGACCTGCTGGGCCGGCTGGTTCATAACCGGCTGCGGCTTCGGGGTCTCCGTGGCGTCGTGCGTCTCGGCGAAGGCCCGCTCCAGCTGGTCGCGGTAGTCCTTGAGGGCCTCCTCGGCCTCGGCCAGCGTGATGTCGCCGCGGCCGATGAGCGCCTCGGTGTAGAGCTTCCGGACCGAGCGCTTGCGGTCGATGATGTCGTACATCAGCGGCTGGGTCATCGAGGGGTCGTCGCCCTCGTTGTGCCCGCGCCGGCGGTAGCAGACCAGGTCGACGACGACGTCCTTGCGGAACGCCTGCCGGTACTCGACCGCCAGCCGCGCCACCCGCACGCACGCCTCCGGGTCGTCGCCGTTGACGTGGAACACCGGCGCGTTGACCATCCGCGCGACGTCGGTCGAGTAGAGGCTCGAGCGGGCCGCGGCCGGGCTGGTGGTGAAGCCGACCTGGTTGTTGATGACGACGTGCACGGTGCCGCCGGTGCGGTAGCCGCGCAGCTGCGAGAGGTTCAGCGTCTCCGCGACCACGCCCTGCCCGGCGAACGCCGAGTCGCCGTGCAGCAGGACCGGCAGGACGGTGAAGCCCTGCTCGCCCTTGTCGATCATGTCCTGCTTGGCGCGGACGATGCCCTCGAGGACGGGGTTGACCGTCTCCAGGTGCGAGGGGTTGCTGGCCAGCGAGACGGCGATCTCGGCACCCGGCTTGAACGGGTTGGCGAAGGTGCCCTCCGCGCCGAGGTGGTACTTGACGTCGCCCGAGCCCTGGACGGTGCCGGGGTCGATGTTGCCCTCGAACTCGCCGAAGATCTTCGAGTAGCTCTTGCCGAGCACGTTGGCCAGCACGTTGAGCCGGCCGCGGTGCGCCATGCCGATCGCGACCTCGTCGAGGCCGTGGTCGGTGCCGGCGATGAGCACCTCGTCGAGGATCGGGATGACCGACTCGCCGCCCTCGAGGCTGAAGCGCTTCTGGCCGACGTACTTGGTCTGCAGGAAGGTCTCGAAGGCCTCAGCGGCGTTCAGCCGGCCGAGGATGTGCTTCTGCTTCTCCCGGTCGGGCTGCTCGTGCTTGACCTCGATGCGCTGCTGGAGCCACTCGCGCTCCTCGGGGTCGGTGATGTGCATGTACTCCACGCCGACGGTGCGGCAGTAGGAGTTGCGCAGCACGCCGAGGATGTCGCGCAGCTGCATCACCTTCTCGCCGGCGAACCCCCCGACGGGGAAGGGCCGGTCGAGGTCCCACAGCGTGAGGCCGTGCTGGAGGATGTCGAGGTCGGGGTGGCTGCGGACCTTGAACTCGAGCGGGTCCGTGTCGGCCATGAGGTGGCCGTTGCGCCGGTAGGACTCGATGACCTCGATGACCCGGGCTTCCTTGTCGATCTGCCCCTCGCGGCTGACCCGCACGTCGGGCATCCAGCGCACCGGCTCGTAGGGGATGCGCAGCGACCGGAAGACGTCGTCGTAGAAGCCGTCCTCGCCGAGGAGCAGCTGGTGCAGCCGGCGCAGGAAGTCGCCGGACTCGGCGCCCTGGATGATCCGGTGGTCGTAGGTCGACGTCAGCGTGATGATCTTGGAGACGCCCAGGTCGGTGAGCGCCTCGGGGCTCATCCCCTGGAACTCGGCCGGGTACTCCATGGCGCCGACGCCGATGATCGCGCCCTGGCCGGCGGTCAGCCGGGGCACCGAGTGGACGGTGCCGATGGTGCCCGGGTTGGTCAGGCTGATCGTGGTGCCGGAGAAGTCCTCCAGCGTCAGCTTGTTCGCCCGCGCGCGGCGGATGACGTCCTCGTAGGCGCCCCAGAACGCGGCGAAGTCCATCTCCTCGGCGCCCTTGATCGAGGCGACGACGAGGGAGCGCGAGCCGTCGGCCTTGGGCAGGTCGATGGCCAGGCCGAAGTTCACGTGCTCGGGCTGCACCAGGGTCGGCTTGCCGTCGACCTCGGCGAACGCGGAGTTCATGTTCGGGAAGTCGTCCAGCGCCCGGACCAGCGCGTAGCCGATCAGGTGCGTGAAGGAGACCTTGCCGCCGCGGGAGCGCTTGAGGTGGTTGTTGATGACGATGCGGTTGTCGGCGAGGAGCTTGGCCGGCACCGCCCGCACGCTCGTCGCCGTGGGCACGGTGAGCGAGGCGTTCATGTTCTTGACGACGCTGGCCGCGGCACCGCGCAGCGGGACGCGCCTCGGGCCCTCGCCGGCCGGCTGCGCCGGCTTCGCCGCGGGCTTCGGCGCGGGGGCGGCGGCGGTCTTCTGGTCGGCGCGGTCGGCCGCGCGGTCGACGACGGTGGCCTCGGTGCGCTCGGGCACCGGCGTGGAGCGGGCCGGGGCCGGGGTGGCCGGCGCGGCGGGCGCGGCCGCGGCGGGGGCCGAGGCGGCCGCGTCGGCGGCGGCCGGGCGCGCGGCACCGTTCGAGGGCGCCGGGGCCTGCGCCTGCGCGGGGGCCGATGCCGGGGCGGCGGCCGGTGCGGGGGCGGGGGCCGGGGCCTGCTCACGGTCGTCGCTGGCGGCGACCGGGCTGCCCGGCCGGTAGTCGGCGAAGAACTCGTGCCACGCCTGGTCCACGCTGGACGGGTCGGCGAGGAACTGCTGGTACATCTCCTCGACCAGCCACTCGTTGGTGCCGAAGCCCGCCACGGCCGAGGAGGCGCCGGTGGTGGACGGCCGGGATGAGTTGTCGCGTGACACGGGGTCGAGTGCCTTCTTCGTCGTCGGTGGACGTCTCTGGACCGGGGACTGACTCTACGCCCGTCCCTCCCGGCCGACCCGCAGTGCGGAGCCGGTGTGCCGGTCCCGCGGCAGCGCCCGCGAGGTCGCCGTCAGCTGCTCGCGCCGGCGGCCACCAGGAGGTCCACCAGGGCGTCGCGGGCACCGGCCCGACCTGCGTCGTCGCGCCGGTGGCGGGCCGCGGCGACCCGGCTGATGTCGAGGGCGCTGGCGCCGTCGTTGGTGGTGGCGTCGACGTCGGCCCCGGCGGCCAGCAGGAGACGCACGACCTCGGGCGCGTCGCCCTCCGGTCCGGCCCCCGGCCCGGCGGGCGTCCCGGCCGACGTCCCCGCCGACACCGCCTCGTGCAGCGCGGTGCGGCCGGTGTCGGGGTCGCGGCGGTCGGCGCGGGCCCCGGCGTCGAGCAGCACGCGCACCAGGTCGGGCCGGCGGGCCGCGGCGGCCGCGGCCAGCGCGCCGCCGTCGGGGTCGGCCCCGCGCTCGAGCAGCAGCCGCACGGTGCCGGCCGCGCCGCCGGCGGCCGCGACCGTCAGCAGGTCCAGGCCGGTGACCGGGTCGGTGAGCGGGGCGCCGTCGTCGAGCGCGGCCGAGAGCCGGCCGGGATCGTCGAGCCAGGCCGCGGCGGGGGCGTCGACCGGGGCCCCGAGCTCACCGAGCAGCGGCACCAGGTCCGGCGCCTCCAGGACGGCGACGTGCACCGGCGTGCGGCCGGACTCGGTGCGCGCCCCGAGGTCCGCGCCGGCCGCGGCCAGGTCGCGGACGGCGTCGGCCCGCCCGCAGGCGACGGCCACGTGCAGCGGCGTCCAGCCGCTCTCCCCGGCGCGCTCGACCGTGCCGGCCAGCAGCCGCGGCGTCTCGCCCACGGCGGCGCGGACCGCCTCGAGGTCGCCGGCCTCCACCAGCCGGATGAGTCGCTGCACCGTCATGCGGGTGGTCATGCAGGGGTTCCCCGTCCTCGGGAGTCGTGTGCGGGAGCGGCGCCGTGCCCGTGGCTCGGGCGGCGCCGGTGCTCGGGAGGCGTGTCCGGGAGGCGTGCTCGGGAGCGTCGGTGCTCAGGAGACGTCGCGGCGGACGGCGAGCAGGGTGCCCAGCAGCGCCGCCACCAGACCGTAGCCGAGCAGCAGCAGCGCCCCCTGCCACCGCTCGAGCAGGTCGGGGGCCTCGAACGTCGCCGTCATCGCCTCCAGCGCGCCGCCGGGCAGCCACTTGTAGGTCCCGGCGGTCGCGGGGATCGAGCGGATGATCGGCTCGATCACGAACAGGTAGACCAGCCCGCCGACGATCGCCCCCACCTGGTTGCGCAGCAGCGCCCCCAGGCCCACGCCGATGACGGCGTAGATGACCAGCGCCAGCCCGCTGTTGCCGAGCACCTGCAGGTTGTCCCCGGTCAGCGACGGTGCCGCGCCCCGTGCGCCCGCGGCGACCAGGACGACGACGTAGTTGACCACCAGCACCAGGAGCGCGAAGGGCACCGCGGCCACGGCGTAGGCCAGCAACTTGGCCACCACCACCCGGCCGCGCCGCGGCGTGGTGAGGAAAGTCGGCGTGGCCGTGCGGTGCCGGTACTCCTGGGTCATGCCGATGACGCCGAGGATCAGGAAGAGCACCGTCACGTTGGCGGCGACGGCCAGCGCCAGTTGCTCGTAGGCCTCGGTGCCCACGGCGGGCAGCCCGCTCTCGGGGTTGCCGGCGAAGGCGGTGAACAGGACGGCGAAGCCGATGGTCAGGGCGCAGGCGCCCACCAGCAGCCCGATCCACACACGGGTGGTGAACAACTTGGTCCACTCGGCGCGGACGAGCGCGCTCATCGGGTCGCTCCCTCGGGGGTCGTGGGCTGGTCGGGGGTGCCGGCGGCGAACTGCTCCTGGCCGGCGGTGAGCCGGAAGTACAGGTCCTCCAGGCCGGTGCTCTCGGCGCGCAGCTCGTGCAGCTCCACCTGCGCGGCGAAGGCCCGCGCCCCGACGTCGGCGGGGCTCGCGCCCTCGACGGTCACCAGCCCGTCGTCGCCGCGGGCGGCGGACAGCCCGCCGGAGGTGAGGACGGCGGCGAGCCGGTCGGCCTCGGGGCTGCGGACGAGGACCGAGCCGGCGCCCTGGGCGCCGGCGCGGAGCTCGGCGATCGAGCCCTGCCGCACCAGCCGGCCGGCGCCGACGATGACCACGCGGTCGGCGGTCTGCTCCATCTCGGCGAGCAGGTGGCTCGACACCAGCACGGTGCGACCCTCGTCGTGGGCCAGGTGCCGGAGGAAGCCGCGCAGCCAGAGGATGCCCTCGGGGTCGAGGCCGTTGGCCGGCTCGTCGAGGACGAGCACCGGCGGGTCGCCGAGCAGCGCGGTGGCCAGCGCGAGCCGCTGCCGCATGCCCAGGGAGTAGCCGCCGGCGCGCCGCCGCCCGGCGGCGGTGAGGCCCACCCGCTCGAGCGCCTCGTCGGCACGGGAGACCGGCAGGCCCGCGGCGCGGCAGTACACGCGCAGGTGGTCGCGGCCCGAGCGGGCCGGGTGGAAGGCGGTCTCGAGCACCGCGCCCACCGTGCGCACCGGGTCGGGCAGCGCCGCGTAGGGGACGCCGTCGAAGGTGGCGCGGCCGCTGTCGGGGGTGACCAGGCCGAGGACCATGCGCAGCGTCGTCGTCTTGCCCGCGCCGTTGGGCCCGAGGAAGCCGGTGACGGCGCCGGGCTCGACCGTGAAGCCGAGGTCGGACACCGCCCGTACCGAGCCGAACGTCTTGGTCAGGCCGGTGACCTCGATCCGCACCGGCCGGGGTCCGGCGGGAACGCCGCTGGGCATCGGTCCTCCTCGTCTGCGTCTGCACCCCCGTGCTGCGGTCATCCAAGCGCACCCGGCCGACCGTTCCGACCCCTCCGGCCGCGCGCCGCGGCGGATCGCCCCGGCCGTCCACCCGCCGTCCACCAGCCGTTTCCCCGCGGCCCCCATCGGGTGCGCCGCCGTGACCGCGGGCACAGCCGCCGCGGCCGGTCACTACAGTGCGGCCGTGAGCGCCTACCGGACGGTCGTCGTCGGCACCGACGGCTCGGACTCCTCGCTGCGCGCCGTCGCCCGCGCCGGGGCCCTCGCCGGCGCCTGCGGCGCGGCCCTCGTCGTGGCGTGCGCCCACCTGCCTCCCGAGGAGGACGAGCGGGAGCTCGCCCGGGCCCGCGACGTGCTGCGCGACGAGGCCTACCAGGTGGTCGGCTCGCACCCCGCCGAGGACACCGTCCGCCGGGCGGGGGAGGCGGCGCGGGCCGCGGGCGCGGGGGAGGTGCGCACCGTCGCCGTCGTCGGCTCGCCGGTGGAGGCGCTGCTCGACGTCGTCCGCCGCGAGGACGCCGACCTGCTCGTCGTCGGCAACCGCGGGCTCAACGGCCTCAAGGGGCGGCTGCTGGGCTCGGTGCCCGCCGACGCCACCCGGCGTTCGGACTGCGACGTCCTCGTCGTCCACACGACGGGCTGACCCGGAGCCGGACGTGGACCCCGCCGGCCCCGACCCCGCCCTCCGGGAGTCGCTGGAGCGCCTGCTGCTCGGCGGGCCGCGCCGGCTGACGCGCCTGGAGGTCGCCGCGGCGGCGGGCATGCCGCCGGAGCGGACCCAGCGGCTGTGGCGCGCGCTCGGCTTCCCCGACGTCGCCGACGACGACCCGGCCTTCACCCTCGCCGACGTCGGGGCGCTGGCGACCGTCTCGGCGCTCATCGACTCCGGCTTCGTCGAGCCCGGCACCGAGGCCTCGATCGCCCGCGCCACCGGGCAGGCGCTGTCGCGGCTGGCCGACTGGCAGACCGACCTGCTCGCCGCCGCGCTGCTGCGCCAGGGCCGGGAGGCGGGCGAGCCGGTCGACGTCGTCGCCGCGGCCGAGACGCTGCTGCCGCTGCTGGCCCGCACGCAGGACTACGTGTGGCGCCGGCACCTGGCGGCCAACGTCGACCGGCTGATGTCGGCCGACGCGCCCGGCGACCGCCGGGAGCTCGCCGTCGGGTTCGCCGACCTCGTCGGCTACACCTCCCGCTCCCGCGGCATGGGTGGCCGCGAGCTCGGTGCGATGGTGGAGGCCTTCGAGGCGACCGCGACGGAGGTCATCGCCCGGCACCGCGGCCGGGTGGTGAAGACCGTCGGCGACGGCGTCCTCTACACCGCCGTCTCCGCCGTCGACGCCGTCGAGATCGGCCTGACGCTGCCCGGCGCGTGGGAGACCGAGGACCGCCCGCCGCTGCGGGTGGGCGTCGCCTACGGGCCGGTGCTCACGCGGCTCGGCGACGTCTACTCGCCGGTGGTGAACCTGGCCAGCCGGCTGACCTCGCTGGCCCGCCCGGGGACGCTGCTCGCCGACCGCGTGCTGGCCGGGCACCTGCGGGGCCTGCGGCAGTACCGGGTGCGCCCGCTGAAGCGGGTGTCGGTGCGCGGCTACGACCACCTGCAGCCCTGGCTGGTGCGACGCCGGCCGCCCGGAGAGGAGGACAACGCGCTGGAGTCGATGCTCGACGAGATGGCCGACGACGTCCTCGCCGGCGACGACACCGAGGACGACACCGTGGACGACACCGTGGACGACGGGGACGACGCCGGGAACCCGCACGACGACTGAGCGCCCCCGCGCTACCGTGGTGGCGTGCTGTGACCCGTGGACCCGACGTCGTCCCCTCTCCGACCGTCCTCCCGGGAGCACCCCATGAGCGCCACCCTCGTCGCGCGCGCCCTCTCCGCCGGCCACGGCGCCCGCGTCCTCTTCTCCGGCCTCGACCTCGTCGTCGCGCCCGGTGACGTCGTCGGCCTGGTCGGCGTCAACGGCGCCGGCAAGTCCACCCTGCTGCGCACCCTCGCCGGCGAGCTGCCCGCCGGCGGTGGCTCGGTGTCGCTGAGCCCGCCGACGGCGACCGTCGGGCACCTGCCGCAGGAGCGCGACCGCCGCGAGGGCGAGACCGTCGCCGCGGCCGTCGCCCGGCGCACCGGCGTGGCCGCCGCGCAGGCCGCCCTCGACACGGCCACCGCCGACCTCGCCGAGGGCCGTCCCGGCGCCGACGACGCCTACGGCGAGGCGCTGGAGCGGTGGCTGGCACTCGGCGGCGCCGACCTCGAGGAGCGGCTGGAGGCGGTGCTGGCCGACGTGGCCCCCGGCGTCGCCCCCGACGCGCCGATGCCCGCGCTGTCCGGCGGCCAGGCGGCCCGGGTGGGCCTGGCTTCCCTGCTGCTGTCGCGGTACGACCTGCTGCTGCTCGACGAGCCCACCAACGACCTCGACCTCACCGGGCTGGACCAGCTCGAGCGGTTCGTCACCGGCAACCGCGCCGGCGTCGTCGTGGTCAGCCACGACCGCGAGTTCCTGTCCCGCACCGTCACCCGCGTCGTCGAGCTCGACCTCGCCCAGCAGCTGGTGCGGGTGGTCGACGGCGGCTACGAGGCCTACCTCGCCGAGCGCGAGGTGGCCCGGCGGCACGCGCGCGAGGAGTACGAGGAGTACGCCGGGACGCGGGCCGAGCTCGAGGCCCGCGCCCGGATGCAGCGCAACTGGCTGGCCAAGGGCGTGCGCGACGCGGTCAAGAAGAAGAAGGACCCGGACAAGCACATCACCGCGCACAACCGGTCGACGGCGGAGAAGCAGGGCGCCAAGGCCAAACAGACCGAGCGGCGCATCGAGCGGCTGGAGGTCGTCGAGGAGCCCCGCAAGGAGTGGGAGCTGCGGATGACGATCGCCGCGGCCCCGCGCGCCGGCGCCGTCGTCGCCACCCTGCGCGACGCCGTCGTCCGCCGTGGGGAGTTCACCCTCGGACCGGTGAGCCTGCAGGTCGACTGGGGCGACCGGGTGGCGATCACCGGCCCCAACGGCTCGGGCAAGACGACACTGCTCGGCGCGCTGCTCGGCCGGGTGCCGCTGGACTCCGGCAGCGCGTCGCTCGGCCCGGCGGTGCGCCTCGGCGAGGTCGACCAGGCGCGCGGGCTGTTCACCGGCGACCGGCTGCTGCTGGACGCCTTCGGCGCGGAGGTCCTCGACTGGCCGACCGCCGAGGTGCGCACCCTGCTGGCGAAGTTCGGCCTCACCGCCGAGCACGTGCTGCGCCCGGCCGCGACGCTCTCGCCGGGGGAGCGGACCCGCGCCGCGCTGGCGCTGCTGCAGGCGCGCGGGGTCAACGTGCTGGTGCTCGACGAGCCGACCAACCACCTCGACCTGCCGGCCATCGAGCAGCTCGAGTCCGCGCTGGCCGCCTATCCCGGGACGCTGCTGCTGGTCACCCACGACCGCCGGATGCTCGACGCCGTGGCCACCACCCGCCGGTTCGCCGTCGAGGACGGCAGGGTGACCGAGAGCTAGCTGAGTCGAAGGACCTCCCTGCCCCCCACCGCTCGCGGCGGGGCCCTGCAGGGAGGCCGGGGAACGGGATCGGAAGTCAGCTCAGATCTCGGCCCAGCGCCTCGTCGAGGCCGACGGTGGCCATGCCCGACCACGTCTCGTCGACGTGGTGGGCGAGCACCATGAGGTCGCGCAGCTGCCCCTCGCGGTCGCGGACGTGGTCGCGCAGCAGCGCCTCCCCGGTGAAGCCCAGGCCGGTGAACAGCGCCAGCGCGCTGCCCTGCTCGGCCACGACCTCGACGACGAGCTTGCTCAGGCCGTCGCCGACCGCCGTCACCAGCGCGTGCCGGGCGAGCGTGCGGCCGAGGCCCGCGCCGCGACGGGCGGGGGAGACCACCAGCCGGACCTCGCCGACGTGGGAGGACCAGCCGGGCAGCCGCCGGACCGCCACGTAGCCGGCCACGCCGCCGTCCCCCTCCCCGCCGCCGTCGAGCGCGACGAACCGCCGCGCCGTCCCGCCGCCGGACGCCCAGGACCGGACGACGTCGGGGTCGGTGACCTCCTCCTCGATGAAGGTGAGGTCCTCCTCGGGCAGGGACCGGAAGAACCGCAGCAGCGCGTCGCAGTGCGCCTCGCCGAGCTCGACGACCTCCACGCTCATCCCTCCTGCCCGGCGGCCCGGCCGGGCGTGTGCTCGTCGCTGCGCTGCCGGAGGAACCCGATGATCTCCGGCACCGTGGTCTTGGCCGCCGTCCGGCCGACCACCAGGCCCATGTGCCCGGCGTTCAGCCGGAGCTCGTGCTTGTCCTCCGACCCGACCAGGTCGATCAGCGGCGCGGTCGCCCCCGGCGGCACGATGTGGTCGCGGTCGGCGCGCACGGTGAGGAACGGCAGCCGGATGTCGGACAGGTGCACCCGGTCGCCGCCCACGGTCAGCCGGTCGGTGACCATCCCGTTGTCGCGCACGAGCATCTGCACCGTCTCCCGGGCGGCCGCGCCGGGGAACGGGATGTGGTCGTCGGACCAGCCGGTCATCGCCTGGTAGGCCGCGACGTACTCGTCGTTCCAGAGCCGCTCCCACAGGGTCACGTAGCGGGTGACCTCGGCGGTGGGGGTGAGGGTCCGGAACCCCTGGACGACGACCCGCGGCGGCACGTTGCCGTCGTCGTCGAGGACGTCGTCGACCTCCAGCCCGCCGCGGAAGACGTCGGCCATCGGCCCCATCTGCGTGAAGTCGACCGGGGTGGCGAGCACCGACAGGCTGCGTACCGGGGCGTCGGGGTGGTGCGCCGCGTGCAGCAGGCACAGGTCGCCGCCGAAGCAGTAGCCGAACAGGTTGACCTGGTCGGCGCCGGAGATCTCGCGCACCCGGTCGATCGCGGCCGGGATGTAGTCGTCGACGTAGTCCTCGAGCCGGTTCTGCGCGTCGCGCTCGTCGGGCTCGCCCCAGTCGACCATGTAGACGTCGAAGCCGGCGTCGAGCAGCTGCTCGACGAAGCTGTTGCCCGGCGTCAGGTCGAGGATGTAGCTGCGGCTGATCAGGCTGAAGACGATGAGCAGCGGCGGCGAGTACCGCACCTCCTCGCTCCGGTAGTGCCACAGCTGGGTGCGGCCGCGCTGCCAGACGACGTCCTTGGGCGTGAGCCCGACGCCGGGCCGGTCGACGCCGGCGACGAGCTTGATGCCGTTACGCGCGCGGAGGGTGTTGCGCTCGACGTCGCGGCGCACGCGGTCGAGCACCGCCTGGGGAGTGGGGACCGTCGGCATCGGGCTCCTCCGGGGTCGGGTCGGCGGCACGGGCGCGCCGTTCGTTCTCCAGCTGCACGGTCAGCCGGCGCACCTCGCGGTCGAGGGCGCCGATCTGCGCCCGCAGCCGCGCCAGGTCGCTGCCGGCGGGCAGGTTGACCAGGTGCCAGGCGCGGGCGGACACCCCGCGTGCGGTGTCGCGCGCGAGTGTCTGCGCGCGGCGCAGCAGGGTGACGCCGGTGGCGAACCCGGGGGTCCGCACCAGGTTGTCCGCGTGCGGGGTCACCGCCTTCTCGGCGGCGTCGAACGCCTGCCGCCACAGCGGCGTGCCCGGTGGCTGTGCCGACGTCATGCCGACCTCCTCCCCGCGGGTCCTGCTGCCCGCGCAGCTCCCCCTACCCGCCCGGCCGGTGATGTACCGCACAGTCCGGATACGGTCCCGGGGACGGTGCGGTCAGCGAGGGGAGAGCACGGTGGCGGACAAGAGCGTCCTGGACATGTTCCGGCTCGACGGCAGGGTGGCGATCGTGACGGGGGCGTCCTCGGGGCTGGGCGTGGTCTTCGCCCGGGCGCTGGCGCAGGCCGGGGCCGACGTCGCCCTCGGCGCCCGCCGCGAGGACCGGATGGCGGCGACGAAGGAGGCGGTCGAGGCCGAGGGCCGGCGGGCGATCACCGTGCGCACCGACGTGGCGCGGGTGGAGGACTGCCAGGCGCTGGTCGACGCCACCATGAACGAGTTCGGGCGCGTCGACGTGCTGGTCAACAACGCCGGCATCGGCACCGCCGCGCCGGCCACCCGGGAGAAGCCGGAGGAGTTCCGGTCGGTCATCGACGTGAACCTCAACGGCTGCTACTGGATGGCGCAGGCCTGCGGGCGCGTGATGCAGCCGGGCAGCTCCATCGTCAACATCTCCAGCGTGCTGGGGCTGACCACCGCCGGGCTGCCACAGGCGGCGTACGCGGCGAGCAAGGCGGGGCTGATCGGCCTGACCCGCGACCTCGCGCAGCAGTGGACCGGCCGCAAGGGCATCCGGGTCAACGCCCTGGCGCCGGGCTTCTTCGCCTCGGAGATGACCGACCAGTACCCCGAGGGCTACCTCGACCAGCAGATGAGCCGGGTCCTCGCCGGGCGCGCCGGCGACCCGATGGAGCTCGCGGCCGCCCTCGTCTTCCTCGTCAGCGAGGCCGGCGGCTACGTCACCGGGACGACGATCCCGGTGGAGGGCGGCATGCTCACCAGCTGAGCTCGGTGCCGGGGCCCCGCCGTCCGGCG